>NZ_JBVAPG010000112.1:0-27870 GCF_055413685.1 Bradyrhizobium sp. LeoA1Lang
TGTCGTGATCGGTGAGCTTGACCATCGCGTCGGCCAGCAGCGTCAGCGTCCAGCGTTTGCGTCCGGTGGGCGGCTTGGCGCATGCCGTCGCCACCAGCAAGGCCTCTTCCTTGCCTGTCAGCTTGCGCTCTGCGCCCGGACGCGGCTCCTCGCTCAAGGCCCGCTCCAGATTGCCTTCCACGAAGCGGCGCTTGGTCCGGCCGACGGTGGAAAGGCTGACCCGGACGGTTCGGACAATCTCTGCGTCGCAGCTGCCGGCATCGGCCGCCAGCAAAATCTGCGCCCGTTTGAGTTTGCGGGCGGCATGTTTGCCGCCGCCGAGCATCGCCGTCAGTTCGTCGCGCTCGGCTTGGCTCAATTCGACCCGATAACGTATGTTCATGCTTCGCCTCCTTGTCGGAGGCCGGGACGAATCCAGCGATGAGTCAAAAATCAGGCGCGAACTTGACCGAGAGGCAGGGTCACTATCTCGCTTTCATCCATACCTATTCGTACATGTTCGGACAGCCGCCCGCCGAGGCCGACATCCAGCGCCATTTCCGCGTCAGCCCGCCGTCAGTCCACCAGATGATCGTCACCCTCGAACGGAACGGCTTCATTCGCCGCCAGCCCGGCGTCGCACGAAGCATCGAGATCCTCTTGCCACCCGAAAACTTGCCCATCCTCGAATGGCTCGGTATCAAAACGTCAAAATCACTGCGATGAACAACTAGTCCAGAGGAGAGCAGATGACAGTCCGCGCAGCACACTCCGCCCTCAGCAAGCAAGAGCAATGGCTGAAGGTCTACTACTTTGCCCGAACCGCATTCTCCGCAGCCTGGGTGGCTGCGGCGTTCACGGTCGGACAACAGTCCTCGTCGATCGCAGCGATCCTTCTCCTGACCTATCCTGCGTGGGACGCGGCGGCCAATTATGTCGACGCATCGCGCAGCGGCGGATTGGGTGAGAATCGCACGCAGGCTCTCAATGTCCTCGTGAGTTTTGTGACGACGGTAGCGGTCTTTCTGGCTTTGCGGATGAGCATGAACTGGGTGGTCGGGGTTTTCGGTGCGTGGGCGCTTCTTTCTGGACTGCTCCAACTTGGCACCGCAGTCCGGCGGTGGAAGAGTTATGGCGCACAATGGGCAATGGTGCTTAGTGGCGGCCAGTCAGCCGTGGCGGGCGGTTTCTTCATCGCGCAGGCTCGGCTGCCGACGCCGCCGTCAATCGCCAACTTGGCGGGCTATGCTGCCGTGGGTGCCTTTTACTTTTTGATTTCGGCGGTGTGGCTGACCGTGACCGGACTGCGCCGCAAGTCCCCGCGGACCTCCTAAAGCGCGACGAGATGAAGATGAATCGTCATCGCGCTTTAGGTTATTGTTTGAGCATGATCTCCGCGCAAACGCTTCGCGTTTGTCGCGAGGGAAACCCGCTTCACACTTTTCCGGATCATGCTCTAACAAACGGACGAGCAGTGGCAACTGCGTTCACCCGCAGATTCAAACAGAGCCATCACGCTTTAGCTCGCCGACGGCGTCGGTCTGCCCACGCTTTCGTACTTGAATCCGTGGGCGATGACGTCGCTCGGCCGATAGACGTTGCGGAGATCGACGATGGCCGGATTGGCCATCTTCTGCTTCAAGCCGTCCAGATCGAGTGCGCGGAATTGCTCCCACTCGGTCACGATCACCAGCGCGTCGGCGCCCTCGGCGCAACTATACGGGCCGTCGCAATAGGTGACGTCAGATAGTTCGGAGCGGGCCTGTTCGATGCCTTCCGGATCATAGGCCCTGATCTTTGCCCCGAGATCCTGCAAGGCCGTGATCAGCGGGATCGATGGCGACTCCCGCATGTCGTCGGTGTTGGGCTTGAAGGTCAGGCCGAGCAGCGCGACGGTCTTGCCGCGCAGCGACCCGCCAAGCACCGAGACGACCTTGCGCGCCATCGCGCGCTTGCGGTTTTCATTCACGGCCAGCACCGCTTCGACGATGCGGATCGGCGCTTCATAATCCTGTGCCGTCTTGATCAGGGCCCGCGTGTCCTTCGGAAAGCACGATCCGCCGAAACCGGGGCCGGCGTGCAGGAACTTGGTGCCGATGCGATTATCAAGGCCGATACCTCGCGCGACCTCCTGCACGTCGGCGCCGACTTTCTCGGCAAGATCGGCAATTTCATTGATGAAGGTGATCTTGGTCGCAAGGAAGGCGTTGGCGGCGTACTTGATCAGCTCCGCGGTGCGGCGGCCGGTGAACATCAAAGGCGACTGATTGAGGTAGAGCGGACGATAGATCTCGGAAATCGTCTTTCTGGCCCGCTCGTCGTCCGTGCCGGCGACGATACGGTCGGGATGCTTGAAATCCCTGATAGCCGCGCCCTCGCGCAGGAACTCGGGATTGGAGGCGACCACGACGTCGGCGTCGGGATTGGCTTCGCGAATGAGTCGCTCGACCTCGTCGCCGGTCCCGACCGGAACCGTCGATTTGGTGATGACCACCGTGAAATCCTTGAGGCTGGCCGCGATCTCGCGGGCCGCCGCGTAGACATAGCTGAGGTCCGCGTGACCATCGCCCCGTCGCGACGGGGTTCCGACCGCTATGAAAACGGCGTCGGAATGGGAGACGGGATCGGCGAGGTCGGTCGTGAACGACAGCCGTCCGGACCGCGCGTTGGTTTCCACCAGCCGATCAAGGTCCGGTTCGAAGATCGGAATCTCTCCCCGCTTGAGTGCTGCGATCTTTTCCGCGTTCTTGTCGACGCAGGTGACTTGATGCCCGAAGTCCGCAAAGCACGCGCCAGAGACCAGGCCGACGTAACCCGTGCCCACCATCGTTATTCGCATATCGGATCCTGAAAGCTCTTCTTAAGTGGATCGCCTACCGCAAGGCGCATGTGGATGCGTCACGCTGTGACTTGAACGGTCATAGCTGAACCATTTCCATGATGACCAAATGACGGTCAAAGGCAATCCCCAGCCCGTTTGCGGGGTTTGGGCCTATCCCAGCCCGATGCGGGCGCGTTGGTAGCCTCGATCGAGGATGGCCTGCCACCAGGGACGATTGTCACAAAACCAACGCGCCGTTTTCGCAATGCCGCTCTCGAATGTTTCCAGCGCGTTCCATCCCAATTCGCGTTCCAGCTTGGAAGCGTCGATGGCATAGCGGCGGTCGTGGCCGGGACGGTCGGCGACGAAGGTGATCAGGTCGCGGCGGCGGGCGCCTTGTGCGCGCGGTGCGATCTCGTCGAGGAGATCGCAGATGGTTTCGACCACATGCAGGTTGGTGCGCTCGTTGCGGCCGCCGACATTGTAGGTCTCGCCGACCGCGCCGCGCTCGAGCACCAGCGTGAGTGCCTTCGCATGGTCCTCGACATAGAGCCAGTCGCGGATGTTCTTTCCGTCGCCGTAGACGGGCAGGGGCTCGCCGGCCAAACCCTTGATGATCATGTGCGGAATCAGCTTTTCCGGGAAGTGATAGGGGCCGTAATTGTTCGAGCAGTTGGTGACCAGCGTCGGCAGTTCGTAGGTCTCGCGCCAGGCGCGCACCAGATGGTCGGAGGAGGCTTTGCTCGCGGAGTAGGGCGAGTTCGGCGCGTATGCCGTGGTTTCCGTGAAAAAGCCGTCGTCGCCGAGCGAGCCGAACACCTCGTCGGTCGAGATATGCAGGAAGCGGAATTGCTCACGCTTCTCGGGCGAGAGCGTGCGCCAATGGCGTAGTGTTTCCTGCAGGATGGTGAAGGTGCCGACGATGTTGGTCTGGATGAATTCACCGGGGCCGTCGATCGAGCGGTCGACATGGCTCTCGGCGGCGAGGTTCATCACCGCGTCAGGCTGGTATTTTTCGAACAGACGACGAAGGCCTGCGCCATCACAAATGCACTGCTTCTCGAAGCTGTAGTTCAGGTTCTGAGCGGCGCCGGGCAGCGAATTGGGGTTCGCCGCGTAGGTGAGCTTGTCGATATTGACGACGCGGGCATGGGTGTCGCGCAGCAAATGACGCACGACGGCGGAACCAATAAAACCCGCGCCGCCGGTGACAAAAATGGTCGAGCCCTTGAAACGCATGATGAGCTGCCTCTAATGCTCGAAAGAACGATAAACCGACATTAAATATTCGCCGTAGCTGCTCTTGGCGGTCTTCTGCGCCACCCTGGCGAAGGCCTGGAGCGAGATGTAACCCTGGCGCAGCGCGATCTCCTCGGGGCAGGCGATGCGCAGGCCCTGGCGCTGTTCGAGGATCTGGACGAAATAGCTGGCATCGACCAGGGACGCGTGCGTGCCGGTGTCGAGCCAGGCAAAGCCGCGGCCGAGCACCTCGACATAGAGATCGCCGCGCGCGAGATAGGCATTGTTGACGTCAGTGATCTCGATCTCGCCGCGCGCCGATGGCCTGACCTTGGCCGCGATGTCGACGACGTCGTTGTCGTAGAAGTATAGCCCGGTGACGGCGACGTTGGACTTCGGCTGCTTCGGTTTCTCCTCGATCGAGAGTGCGCGGCCGCTGCCGTCGAGTTCGATCACGCCGTATTGCTCGGGCGTCTTCACGACATAGCCGAACACCGTCGCGCCCTTCTTGCGTTGCGAGGCCGCGGACAGCATCTCCGGCAGGCCGTGGCCGTAGAAGATGTTGTCGCCCAGGATCAGTGCGACGGGATCTGTGCCGATGAACTCCCGGCCGACGATGAAGGCGTCTGCAAGTCCGCGCGGCGTCTCCTGCGTGGCATAGGAAAAACGCACGCCGATCTCGCTGCCGTCGCCGAGCAGCCGCTGAAACAGCGGCTTGTCCGGCGGCGTCGAGATGATCAGGATGTCGCGGATGCCGCCCAGCATCAGCGTCGACAGCGGATAATAGATCATCGGCTTGTCGAAGACGGGCAAGAGCTGCTTTGAGACCACCGTCGTCGCCGGGTAGAGGCGCGACCCCGTCCCACCGGCGAGGATAATGCCCTTCATGGTCAATCCGATTTAAATATGAAGCGGGTTATAAATAATCCGATTTCATTATAAAAATAAAGCCGAATATAATATGAATATTTATTGCTTCGATTAATTTGACGGTATTATTTTAGGGGTGTCATCGAGCCGGGCTTCCCGCCGTGCCAGTTTGGCGCGTTTGCGTGGCGATTTCGGAGTTGATATGCCACTCATGGGACGTGGCGCTGGACCAAGAACGCGCTGACCGTTGACCAGATTTCAACCGGTCCCGGGACCGGTAAGACACGTGGGTTGCGCTATGATGGCCAGGGCTAATCTCGTCGGCTTGATCACTGCTTTTGTTGTCTTGTGCGCATGCAATACCCAGGCGCATGCGATTTCCGTCGAGGTTGCGCGGGCCTGCGATGCCCTGGTGGCCAAGACGTTTCCTCCGCGCCAGATCGGCAACCCGGCCGCCGGCAGCGCCAAGGGGACGGGGAAGGATCAGCGGGAATTCTTCAATAAGTGCGTCGCGAACGGCGGCAAGATGGATGCCGAACCTGCGAAGGACGCGAAGTAGCCAATCCCTTTCAACGCTTGCAATCCCTTTCAACGCTTGGAAGGCTTTTGCTCGCGCGTCGGGCAGGGCGAATAGAAAGCGCCGTTGGCGGCGTTGAAGCGCTCGACGCATTGATTGGAATCGGTTACCTGTCCCGACACCGAAAAGTCATATCCGATCCCCTTGACGACCAGGACGTATCGGCCGGGTGACAGGACCAGGCCGTCATTCTCCGGTTGTATCAGCAGCATCTTGGGCTGGTCGTCGACGGGACCGATCTTGAACGGAAAGGATGCGCTGCGAATAACCCAGGAGTCCCCGCCTGGCGTCATCTTCGCCGTGCCGGTGCTGTCGACACCCATCGTGCGCGAGACCTTGGCGACGACGCGAACTTCGACCGGGCCGGCGGAATCCGGACCCAACTCCGGCCTGAACGTAATGAATTTGACATCTCCGCCCGGAACGCTGGTCTGGGGCGGCGTCGGGATCGCGGCCGAAATGGCCACCCGCCGGTCCGGGACCTTGCCCGGCAGCACTTTCAACTCCTGCAGTTGCCCGTCGCTCAGGACGAAAACGCCGAACGTGCTGGGAAGCGGAAACCTGTGTTCGGCCGCGGGAGCAGGGGGAGCGGCTGGTGCCTCGGCCGCTGCCTGCGGACGCTCGATTGGCGCGGTTTCACGCGGCGCGGGAGGCGCGCTCTGTGCCGGCGCGGGCGGGGGGCGGTGCAGGAGCGCGGCAATACTGGACCGTGCCGATGGCCAGTAGAAGACGGCCGCGCCAGCGATCGCGAGAACGAGGAATACCGCTGCCAGCCGAATGGCCGTACCGAAGACGCCCGATCGTTTTGATTGGTTGAAGGGAGAGGGCGCCGCAGTCGGGCGCTGCGGCAATTGTGGCTTGGCCGTGCCTGGGCTGGTGGGCGACGCGGGCGGTACGACTTCCTGGCTTCGCTCGGCAGAGAAGCGTTCGACCTCGCCGATCGCGCTTTCGAGCACCTCCATGGTCTGCCGCGAATGCCTGGCGTCGCCATGTCCGAATTGCTCGAGCAGCCTGATGCGGGCCAGTTCATAGACCAGCTCACGCATTTGCGCCGGATCATTGGCGACGGACTGCACCCGCGCGGAGAGAATGCGAATGAACTCCGCCCTCATCGCCGAATTTTGTGCAGTGTCAGACGGGTCGCCGGAAGCAGTCATTGCAATCGATCAAACATCTTCCCTCTGCCTAGCAGCAAGAGCGCGGACCTCAAAGTCCGATGCATGATCTGTGGATGCCGCCACCGTCCGCCTGAGGACGGATGGACATAAGGCGCTTGCTTTTGCCGGAAAACCTGCAACATTCCGGGGAGTCATTCTTTAATCGGTACTTGATATGCGCGGCGTCCTGCCAATTTTCTGTCTTTCAGTAGTTTTGATGCAGCCGGCACTGGCGCAGGGCATCAAGGATCCGCCGAATTATCCAATGTCGGCTTCGCAGCGCGCGCAGAAGGCGCAGACAGGTCAGAGCGCGTCACGGCCCACGGCGATCCGCAACGTTGCAACCGGTAGCCTGCCGGCGGGCATGGCCGTCCAGCGGGTGTACCGGGACGGCAAACTTGTCGCACTCCCGCGATATTAGATCGCGGGAACCGTAGGCGGGCTTAGGCGTTTCTCGTCGCTCAGGAGGCAAAGCGATGAAGGGCGTATTATTGTTCGCGGCTGTATTGATCATCCCATGCGCCGCTGCCGCGCAGGGGGTCAGAGACCCGTCGACCCCGAGCACGAACCAGGTCTTCACGGTGAATCCACCTCAGCAGCCTGCGCGTCCGACCGCGACGCCCAACGTACCGACCCAGATACCCTCGCCACCGCTAGGCGTACGGCGCGCGATTCCTTCTCGAAGCGGCGTGCGGGGAAGCGGCGGCCATAGCGGCGGCGTATATTAAGGCGCACCTATCTCCGGTTGCGCGCGGTGGCAGCAGGATGAGCGGATTGAAGGCGGCGGCCACCATCATCCTTGCGCTCAGCATCCTTGATGGCGCAAGCCTCTCCCAGGCTCAGGAAGATGTCGCGGCCAGCGCCACCGATGATGGTCTGCTGCAGCCCGAAATATCCCGCAACGCGTGGCGGCAGAGGATCGAGGACGCGAAAAGAAGGGCCCGGGAAGTCGCGCGCGAGAGGCGGGAGCACCCCGAGCTCTACATGCCGATTCCCGAAGATCCCGACCTCATCGCCACCGAGCGCGTGCTCAACGACGAAAGCCTGCAGACCGGCGACATCGTCTCAACCAACAAGGGACTATTTGTCTTCCGCGGCCGTATCGACCAGCCGCGGCGCCAGGAAGATTTCGTCCCTTTGTCCGCGCGATGAGCCCGGTGGCAGGGCCGCGTTGGCTGGCTGGTCGCCAGCAGCCGGGTTTTGCCGGCCGGCGCGGCCTGCACATAAAGAACCCAAAGCGAGGTGCTTGACGCGAGCCTGGACAACTCGCACATCCGAGCGAACCGTCCAACGAACGCCATCAATGCCCACGATTTTGCGCTGCAAATCGGTCAGAAAATTATGGCCTCACGCCCGAGCACCCGCATCGCCCGAAAAGCCCGCCACAAAGCTGAGGCGGATTTTGCCACTTGGCTCATGATGGCCAAGCTCGGTAGCTTCGATGACTTACCTCCAAATGCGCAAGCGTTCCTGCTTGACTATCGAGCCAGGCTTGAGCGGATGAGCGAGGCCGAGTCGAAGGTGGTGGCGGTTCGCGAAGTCTACGCCAGCTATTATAGCGAGATGGGCGGCCTTGGCCCGGCGCCAGAAATGGAAGCCCTCGTGACGTCAGTGGATGACGGCGCCGTGCGGTCGCAGGGACAGCGTAAGCCACAGCCCGCTCGGCTGGCCGCGTCCGCCCCCGACAGGCCAGCCGTCCGAAAATCCGTGCCGGCCCTGCTAATTTTCGCAGCCATGGTGGCTCTGATCGTCGCCTACAAATTTCTGATGAATTAGAGCGTTTTCGAGCGAAGTGGACACCGGTTCGCGTGAAGAAAACGCGTCAAAACAAGAATCTAACGCTTCGGCTTGGGGAGCACCATCCTGCCCTGGGAAACAACGCCACCCCACTTGGCGGACCAACCGACTTCCAAGGCGGAGGGCCGCTCGGCGACTTTCTGACCCCGAGCACCCTGCAGCGCAAACAGCGCGCCCTGGGGATCGACACATCGCGCGATCCAGCAGCCATCAGGCAATTCGATCGGCCCTTGGAGAATCCGGCCTCCGCCAGCATTCACGCGCTTGGCAGCCGCGCCGATGTCGTCGACATTGAAATAATAAAGCCAAAACGGTTGCGACACGCTCGGAAGCTTGGTGAGCATGCCCCCGATCGTCTGTCCGGCCGCCGAAAACAATTGATACAAATCTGTGGGATCGGTTTCAGCGTTGGCCTTCTGCCAGCCAAAAAGTTCGCCGTAAAAATCAAAGATCTTGTTCCGGTCTTCAGCCAGCAACTCGTGCCAGCCCACACGCCCGGGCTCGTCCAACCCGACGGGTTGCCGTTGGCCATATGTCAGCCCAGCGACCAGCGCAAAGGTCGCCCTTTGCGGATCGGCGACCACTGAAATTCGGCCGATATTGCTGCCCGTTGGCGGTAGCAAGATAGCGCCTCCAAGACGCCTGATCTGTGTGGTTGTCGCATCCATGTCATCGACTGCGACGTAGCCGACCCATCTCGGCGTCGCCCCCAATCGCCGCCCCTCTTCCGGGAGATCCATAAGCCCGCCAACCGGAACGTCGCCGGCAGCAAGCACCGTGTAGGTCAGTTCGGGGGTCGACGCATCCTTCACACCCCAGCCAACGACCTCGCCATAAAAGGCACCTGCTGCCGCGACGTCCGTGGTCAGGAGTTCATACCAGGCGAAATGTCCGAGTTGATTGATCAAGCCAATTTCTCCGCTCAAGCCTGGCGACGATTGCGCACTGCATCAAGTCGCGCGCGTTGCAATCCGCGCTGCGGTGCGGACCTTCGTTGCGATCGAAGAAAATGCGGCGACTTCGTTCATGAAGATGAATGCTATCTGAACGAGTGTCGTTACATTTTCGTGTGTGCATCAATCTTGCCTGCCTTATTTGCTCGGCGTAGGATCACTTAAACGAAGATCCTTCTTGCAACGTTGGAGGATGCGACCATGGCGCGGGTGAAGCAAGCTTCGAAAAAGAGGCGAGTAACCAAAACCGCCGTACCGGCGCTAGGAGTCGCCGGACTAACTTTTTCGCTAGCGGGGAGCGCATCGGCAGCGGCCGTACCAACGGGCGACGTTCAACAGAGGCCGAATTTCTCACCTGGCTTGATGATCACGCTCGGTGAAGAGGAACTTGCCGACGTCAGCCTCGCCACCTTCCATCTCTTCGACAACGAAAACCTCGGCAGCGGCGTGCAGCTAGCCCAGCGCGGCTGCGGAGGCTGCCGTGGATGTGGTGGCTTCCGGGGATGCGGTGGCTTCCGCGGATGCGGTGGTTGTCGCGGCTGCGGAGGCTGTGGATGCAGATCCTGCCGATGCGGCTTCGGATGTGGTGGCTGTGGCATTGGAATAGGGGTAGGAGTGCCATGGATAGCCTGCGCGGGTTGCTGCGCATCCTGGGGTCGGTGCCGCTGGTGCTAGGCTGCGGCGCTTCCTGATTGTGTACCGACAAGCCACGATTTCATTGGCCGGGCTCGCGATCGACCCGACCATTTTCTGTTTTCATTACAACGCTCGCGGCTCGCCGTGCGCGGGCGATCTGAAATGACAGGCAACAGAATCCGCGTGCTGACCCGATGAAAGCCAATCGCAAGACCTCTGTTGCGAAACAGACCCGCAAAGACATTTTGCGGTTCGCGCCAAACTTCACCGCCTATGTGCTTCCTCCCGATGCGGTCTGCCTCTATTCCGAGGATCGCAAATTCTTCCTGCACGGCGAGCTCTATTGCGCGCTGGCCACGGCGATCGGAAAAAATGGAAGAGCGGCGCCGGAGCTCATTCGCCAGCTTTCGAAGAGCTTCCCGCCCGACAAGATCGAGGAAGCGATCAAGCGGCTGCTCGAGCGCCGATATGTCGTGACGGCAGCATCGCACGGATTCGCAGGCGCTGTCGCTGGATATTGGGCGAGCCTCGGCCTGCCTCTCGAACTCGCGGAACAGAATCTCCGCGATTGCCCGGTGCAGGTGGAATCGATCGATGTCAAAGGCGCGAGCGAACTTACCGCCGCCTTGAGCAAACTCGGCGTTCACTTCGCCAAGCGTTCGCCTAAGCTCGTGATCACGCTGGTGAACGACTATCTTGACCGGCGGTTGGCTGAGATGAACCGCGAGCGCGTAGCCGACAAGACGCCCTGGCTGCTGGTGCAGCCGTCGGGTGTGTTTCCGCTGGTCGGACCCGTGTTCAAACCGGGCGAGAGTGCCTGCTGGACGTGTCTGTTCGATCGCATGATACGCAATCGGGAGATCAAGGGGTTTCTCGACCGCGGACTGGCGCGTGCGGTCGCCGTATCGCCTCTGGTCAACGACACCATCGGGCAGACCGCCATCCACTTCGCTGCCGTCGAAATCGCGAAAGCGATTGCCTCCGGCTTTCGCACGGATCTGCGCGATCACATTGCAAGCTTCGACCTGACCGGTGCGGTCATCGCCAAGCACTATGTCGCGCGGCGCCCGCAATGTCCCACCTGCGGCAGCAAGAAGCTGCAGAGTCCGCGCCGGGCGGCGACGCCGATCGAGATTGCCGAGGGCGGAAAGCTCATCATGACCAGCGGCGGATACCGCACCGTGACGTCTCGAGCCACGGTTGCGCGTTTCCGCAAACATGTAAGCCCGCTGACCGGCGTGGTGACGCGGCTCGAGCGGATCGAGGCTGATCTGCCGATGAACACCAATTTCTACGCCTACCACAATTTCTCTGCGCCGGCCCAAAGCATCGACCAGCTCAGATCGGGACTGAGCGGCGGCAGCTTCGGCAAGGGCTCCACGGCCGAGCAGGGCGAGGCCAGCGCGTTGATGGAAGCAATCGAGCGCTACTCGGGCATTTTCCAGGGTGACGAGATCACGACGGAGCGCCGCTTTATCGATTTCGCTCCCGGGGACGCCGTTCTTCCCAACGACGTCCAGCTTTTCAGCGAAACACAGTTTCAAAGCAGACATGCCCCGTCACCGGACGATTCACATCCGGTTCCTGAGCCGCTCGATCCGTCGACCAAGACCGAGTGGTCACCGGTCTGGTCGTTACGCGACAAGCGCTTCAAATATCTTCCGACCGGCCTCTTGTACTTCTTCTATGGCGGCTTCCATACCGATTCCAACGGATGCGCGGCCGGTAACACCCGCGAGGAAGCCATCGTTCAAGGCTTCCTCGAACTGGTCGAACGCGATGCCTATGCCATCTGGTGGTACAACCGGCTGGAGCGTGCCGAAGTCGACCTCAAGCAATTCGACGATTCCTATGTGCAGGATCTGCAAGCCCAGTTTGCCGATGCCGGACGCAGGCTTTGGGTGCTCGACATCACCAGCGATCTCGGCATTCCCGCGTACGTGGCAATCACGCACTGGATGCAGAACGGGCACGAAAATATCGAGTTCGGTTCCGGCGCGCATTTCGATCGCCGCATAGCCCTGCTGCGTTCCCTCACCGAGCTGACCCAGTTCATGTCAATCGGCATGATGGGCGGTGGAAGCGGCGAGAAGCCGACGCTTGACGGTGTCACGCCGCTGCGCCTGGAAGATTATCCGTTCCTGATCCCCAGCGACAATCCGATCGTCCCGCCGGCGCCGAGCCTTAAGGTTCACGACAATACGCGCGACCAGGTCAATGCCTGCGTCGAGATCGCCACCGGCGCCGGATACGATTTCCTAGTGCTCGACCAGACGCGGCCCGACGTCGAGGTCCCCGTCGTCAGAGTGCTCGTTCCAGGTTTGCGGCATTTCTATCGCCGCTTCGCACCGGGCCGGCTTTATGATGTTCCGGTGAAGCTTGGATTACTGGATCGCCCGCGACTGGAAAGCGAACTCACTCCGTTCCTACCACACACCTGAGGGTTGGTCTTTGGTGCGCGCTCCCCGGAAAAAGCCAACCAGGAAGATCGCGCCACTCATTGCTATCAGATTGAACGGTCGTTTCTCCCTTCATATGCAGGCGGATGGAAGCATCGCCACCTCCCTGGGCGACTATTCGGTCAATCTGGGAACATTCAGCGCGGCCGCGATGGACCGCGCGGGACATCTGGCTACCGGTCTGCCGCTCGCTTCCTTTGCCGGCAAGAGCGCGCTTGCGAGGGAAGTCGACGTCCTGGTGCATCGACTGGCGCGGCACGGGCTTGTCGAATACCGCCTGTCCTCTCCGCGTGACGAGCAGGACCTCGTGGTCATCGAGCCGCAGGTCGCTGAATACTGGCCGCAATGCGCAAAGCTGGGCAATGGTGACACCGTCGTGTTGTCGCGCTTCGCCTATCTGCGCCGGCGCGGCAACGAGATGGTGCTGGAATCGCCACGCGCCGGCGCGCTGTTTCGGATTAGCGATCCCGCCATCGCGGCCACGCTCGCTGCACTGTCACGGCCGCAAAAGATCAGCAAGCTTCGCCGCCACGCGGCCTCCTTCAACCTCGATCTACTCGGACTGCTGCTTGACAGCCAAATCCTGCTCAAGCTCGATGCGAAGAGTGGCGATGGCCTTCGCGTGAATGAAGGCGACGGCAATCTCGTTCTCTGGGATTTTCACGATCTCCTGTTTCACACGCGGAGCACGGAAGGCCGGCATGCCAATCCAGTTGGCGGCACCTTCGCCTACGCGAACGTCGTTCCGCCGCTGCCCGCGGTACGTCCACCTTGGCCCGGCAAGACAATCGACCTGCGCCAATTCTCCACCTCGGAGCCGATCTCACCCTTCGCGAAGCTGCTGCGCGAACGCCATTCGATACGGGATTTCGACGACGAGCACCCGATCACGCTCGCCGAGCTCGCGCAGTTTCTCGACGCTACAGCCCGCGTGCTGTCGGAATGGAGCGGCGCAAATTTCGACGGCGGTCCCGAAGTGACCTACAGCACACGACCCTATCCGGCGGCGGGTAGCGCCTACGAACTGGAATTGTACCTGACTGTCTCGAACTGCGAGGGGCTGCCACGCGGACTTTATCACTACGACGCGGGTGGCCACGCACTGGTAGCGATCGGCGCCTCAGCCCAGCAACTCCATGCGCTCTCGACTGCGGCCGAGTTTGCCATGGACGCGCCCGGTCCGCCGCAGGTCCTGATCACGATCGCCGCGCGCTTTGGGCGGATCTCCTGGAAATACAGCTCGATCGCATATTCGCTGATCCTGAAGGACGTTGGCACCCTGATCCAGACATTCTACCTGGCGGCGACTGAGATGGGCCTTGGCGGCTGCGCCATCGGCACCATCAACATCGATCTGTTTGCAAAAATGACGGAGCTCGAATTTCATGTAGAGAGCCCGGTCGGTCAATTTGCGCTCGGACGCGGCAAGAAACCGCTGGCTGCAAGCTAGGGCGTGGACTTATTAACGCGCAGCCACCCGTGACCGTCCCATGGATTGTCTTCTATTCCGATTGATGCAGGTACCGTGCCGGTGCACGCGGACAATAGACGTGTCGTTCATGAACCATTGCTGCCTCCTCTGGAAATTGCCATTCTCCAGGCCAATCATCGCAATGGAAGGTCATCAACTCTGTGAATAATTCCATCGCGCGATTCTTCCACGCGGCAAAGGGCACCAATTTCTCTTGTATGGCGACTCATGTTCTGGCGTGCCGGGTGCATCGCACGAAAAGACGTTCGCCTCGGTCAACGCAGTTGTTCAACGCCTGAGACCACAGCCCGAATTCATTCTTTTTCCAGGCGATGAAATCATTGGACTAACACCGGATGCGGATGCTCTGCGCGCGCAGTGGCGATATTGGTTCGACACGGAAATGGCATGGCTCGACCGTGCGGCTACCCCCATCTGGCACACAACCGGCAATCACACGACCTACGACCTGATGAGCGAGGCGGTGTTTCGTGCCGTGCTCAAGCTGCCGAATAACGGACCGCAGGGGCAGGCTGGTCTCTCCTACTTCGTGCGGCGCGGCGACCTCCTGATGGTGTTCGTCAACACGCACTGGAGCGGTCTCGGAGGTGAGGGGCATGTCGAGATCGAGTGGCTGGAAGCAACGCTGAGAGCACATGGCGATGCCCGACATAAGCTCGTCCTTGGCCATCACCCGGTGTTTCCCGTCAACGGCTTTACCGGCACTTATCAGCGCGAGATCGGCCACGAGTACGGTCGCCCGTTCTGGGATGTCCTGGTGAACGAAAACGTGCTTGCCTACCTCTGCAGCCACATCCTTGCCTTCGATGTGCAGGCGCACAGTGGCGTCCTGCAGATCTGCACCGCAGGCGCGGGAACGGCTCACAGAATGCCGGATGGCGTCGAGTATCTGCACTGCGTCCAGGTAGCGCTTGATAAGCAAGGCCTGCGTTATCAGGTACTGGATATCGACGGTGCCGTAACGGAGAGGATGGAATGGCCGCTGCCCAATCCTGATCCCGCCCGGTGGAGGGAACTGCCGCTCGGAGAAGCCGAAGCGCTGTTCAGTGGACGTGTGCAGAGCGGACGTAGGATAGAACTGAGACTAGTAGGACAGAGCGCCACGACCGATGTAGCATCTGCGCAGACGATCTTTACGGCTTTCGCGCCGGGCTCGATCGCGCCGTTCTGGCTTGGACTTCGGGGGCCGAAGCAAACTCTGACGGTGATCGTCGGTCGTGATCCGGGGCGCAGTCCATCCTATTGGTTTGGACCTGATCTTCCAGGAGGCGAGGGTTTCGATATCCACATCGTTATCTATCCGGATATGGGTCCCGGCGGTCTACTATACCGCCACCACAACACTCCCCATTGGTCGTCCTTTAACTCTGTAACCTCGCGAGGATTAGAGCAGCTTTCGTGGCCTCAGTATTGGGCCATCGGTCATGGACAAGGGGGCGGTGAAGACCGCCCCTTCAGAGGGGCATCGCTGAATTTCCAAATCGTGCAAACAGAGGGTTGATGGGCGTACGCCGAGGGACCTCTCTGGCTCTTCTGTGCCCCCGGCGACCGCTATCCCCATAGTGGAATCGGCTTGCGGTTCCTCCCTACGCAGCGTAACTTTCAACCACACGTAGATCATTCGGAAGCAATCTGTCGGGTTCGGCCTAGCGGGAGAGAGCGATGGCGGACGTCCCATGGCACCTTTCCGGCGACTATTTCGAGAATTGCAGTTGCAGCATCGTGTGTCCGTGCCTCGTGTCAGCGGCCGCCCCGTTGACCTCGCGACCGACCGAGGGCTTTTGCAACGTACCGCTGATCTTCCACGTCGAGAGTGGCCGCTATGGCGACATCGTGCTCGATGGACTCAATGTCCTGGTTATCCTCCACGCACCTGGGGTCATGGCAGACGGAGATTGGTCGGTGGCCGCCTATATCGATCAGCGCGCCGACGATGAGCAGACAGAGGCTCTAGCTGCGATCTTCACCGGCGCCGCCGGTGGTCCTATGGCCGCATTCACACCGCTGATCAGCAAGAACCTGGGGGTGAAGAAGGTCCCAATCACATTCCGGATCGACGGCAAGACGCGGTCCGCGGAAATCCCGGGTATTCTGCACATGTCCGTCGATCCGTTGCCGACCATGCATCCGAGCGGGGAAATGTGGGCGAACATCGGCCATCCGGTTAGCCCCGACAGGATGGTGATGGCAGTCGGCGCCTCCGGCAATACGTTCAGCGATCATGGCATGCGCTGGGATAATTCCGGCAAGAACGGCCTCTATGCGCCGATCCGCTGGTCGAACCAGGCTTGATGCAGCTCCTGATACGGTCCTGCGACAAGGCCGGCAACGTCAATCGCAAATGACCGACAGCACCCTGGAAACCGTGCTGCGGCGCGATCGCTGGATCGTCGGCGGCGCGATCGGCATCATTGTCGCGCTGGCATGGAGCTATGTGCTCTGGCTCGCCAACGACATGGACATGGGCGGCATGGACATGACCGGGTTCCGCATGATCCCGGCCGGGATCGGAATCATGTTGCCGGCCAACGAGCCATGGCGAGCGATCGAGTTCGCGTATGTGTTCCTGATGTGGGCGGTGATGATGGTCGGAATGATGGCCCCCTCGGCAGCGCCCATGATCCTCATGTACGCCCGCGTGGGTCGACAGGGGAAAGCGCAGGGCAAGCCGTTCGCCGCGACCGGCTGGTTTGCGGCCGGTTATCTCCTCGCCTGGAGCGGCTTCTCGCTGGCAGCAACCTTTCTCCAATGGGTGGTCGAGCGGGCAGCCCTGCTGGATTCCCGGATGGCGATCGCCAGCAACCTGCTCGGCGCAATCGTGCTGATCGCGGCGGGAGTCTATCAATGGACACCGCTCAAGGACGTCTGTCTCGCCCAATGCCAGTCGCCGTTTCTATTCCTGATGCGCCACGGCGGCTTTCGCGACGACCCGCGAGGCTGCCTGCTGCTGGGGCTTCGCCACGGAGGCTATTGTGTCGGCTGCTGCTGGGTCTTGATGGCGCTTTTGTTCATAGGCGGGGTGATGAACGTGCTTTGGATTGCGCTTTTGGCGCTGCTTGTCCTTTTGGAGAAAGTTACGCCGGTCGGACGATGGATCGCGCGTGCTGCCGGCATTGCATGTGTGGCCGCGGGCGCCTGGCTGCTGGTGTCCTTGCCGCAGTGATGAGCAACCTGCTTACCGTTCGGTTCGAATTGCCATCAGCAACAGCGCAAGTGTAACTCGACCTTACTGTCCCTCCATTACTTGCTGTCCACGCCTACGAGCCGCCGTCGGCTAGGCCGTGTGCGGACAACCGTCTCCTCATAAAGAGGGGCCTCTCATACAGGTCGATCCGGGCAGTAAAAGCCGCCACTCTGAAACAAAAGTTGATCGAATCCTCCAAGAAGAGCGAGGATATTTCCCAGAAATGGCTTGATTTCTCCGTTCGCTAACTCGTCGGGGCATTTTTTTGATGAGTAGCCAGTCATGACTGATCAACAATTAGCTCTACAGGCAATTGGCGAAGCCCAACTCATTTTGGACGAATGCGTCCGGTCGTGCCCCAAGGATGATGTCCATATCCTTGGCAAGTTGGTGGAAACTTTCGAACGCTCCGACTTGATCGTTGCTGTAAGCCGATTGCAGCAACGAAGCGGTTGGGTGCGCTTATGAGACAGCCGCTACAATCGTTAGCTTTGACCGCTTGTATTTCTGTGCTCCCGTTGATCGGGACGTCAAATGTGCAGGCAAAGCAACAATGCAGCGCCGCGATGCCATCAAATCCGCAGGGGCAGTGGTGGTCCTATCGTCTCATCGACGGAAGAAAATGCTGGTACGCGGGCAAGCCCATGCTTTCGAAATCGCTGCTCGAGTGGCCCAAGGAGGCATCTGCCGCACCTCGTTCTCCAGAAGCTGGCGGCGTCCTCATTGCGAAGGCTGGAGATCCAATAGACGCACAAGCGGTGCCACTGAAAGACTCTGACACCTTCGAAGCGCGATGGCGTGCCCGGATATCCATTTGCGGGGCATGCAATTGACAAGGACACACCGCGGCGAAGATCGAGGACGAATTCGAGCTGCGCATTCGATTATTGCGTCCAAGATACTGGGGCGAGCGAAAAGAGGCCGCCAACTGCTGCAGCCCCTTTCCTAGGCCTGAGGTGAAAGTCACCGCCAATGGCGATGATGCCGCCAGCCATGGTGGTGGCCGCGGTACCAACCGTAGTGATGGCCCCTGTGCCAACCGTAGTGATGGCCGCGACCGCCGTGATGGCCCCACCCATGCCCGTGCCCATGACCATGACCGTGGCCGCCTCTGACCTGAATGACCGCCTCGTCGGCTCCGCCCAGCGTATAGGGTGTTGCTGCGGGCATAGCCGACGCCGACACAGTTGGCGCAAGTGCAAAGGCACAGCCGGTAAGTCCGATTATCAGAAGCCGTTTCATTTTGGTGCCTTCTCCTTCGTGGCAAATGCTTCTGCGGACTATCAGCTTCGTTTTGAATATTGACTGAACGGTGCATTAAACGCCCGTTCAGCACCGTTGCGACTGACTTGTGGGATTGCAATTGGCTCATCTGTTCTTGCCTCGACCAATGTCCTTGACGGGGCACCCGGCTTTCGCTTGGGTCACGACCGGCAGGGCTCGGATCGAGCTAATCTTACTGAGTCTCTAATGGGTTCTGCTCACCGTCCAAAAGCCGAGATCTCAGCGTTAATGAGCCCCCTGGACGAGTCTAGTAGCGTCGCAGCAGGGCGCCGAACTTCGGATCCAGGGCCTGCGCGGATTCCATCAGCAGGGTTTTGCCGGCCGCAGTCGCCTGCACATAGGCTGCGATGAGCGGGGCTTCGAAACGGGAGCGGTTCGAAAGCACGGTACGGATATCCGACAAGGCGAGCAGGCGCATCTCTTCATCTGATGCGGCCGAACTCGATGTGACGGCCTGAAGTCTCATGAACGCGACATCGGACGACACCGGTCCGGTGAGATAGGACGCCTTCAGCGCGGGAAGGGCGGTGCCATCGGTCCGCGCTTTCAACGTTGCAAGCGTCAACCAAAGCACCGGCCTGATCGGCGAAACTTTCAGCGCGGCCGCGACGGCGCCCTGAGCGGCCTGACTGTCCTCCGCCCGGGCGGCAGGATCGAGTGCGGGTTGATTCAGAACCTGCGCGGCCTTCGCGATGGCATGATCAGCGAGAAAATCCCCATCGAATGGAAACAGCGCGGCGAGTATGGTGGAGGTAAAGCCTGTCGTCGCGGCCTCGCCGTGAAGTCTGCCCGTCAACAAGTCGTCTGCACGAAGCTTGGACCGACTTAGGTCCGCACAGAAGCTGAAGGCGGCATAGGCGATCAGTACCACCGCCATGCACGTTCCCGTGGCGCGGAGCCAGGTCATTTGATTCATCGGCTGAATTTGTGGATGAGCACCGTTCGTCGGTGCCGGATAAACCCAATTGAAACTTCAAATCGCGAGCAGACTATCACCCTGTATCGTCAGCAGCGTCAAGTTGCCGGTCGCATATGCGCCCGTATCGATGTTGATGCGGTTCGGCCGAACGTCGGGCGCGCTGACGGGCGTGTGTCCGTGAACGATGTATTTGCCGAATCGCTCCTCGGAATTGAGGAACTCCTCCCTGATCCAGAGCAGATCCTGCTCCTGCTGCTTGTCGAGCGAAACGCCGGGACGAACGCCGGCGTGGACGAAGAAGAAGTCCCCACAGGTGAACGACGTCGGCAACTGCTCGATGAACGCAAGGTGCTCGGGCGGCAAGGCACGCTTCAATCCCTCGATGAGCTCGACCTGCTGTTCCGTCGTCGGGTTCATGGTCGGGGTCATGCCATAGGACATCAGCGTCAACAGGCCGCCGTAATGGCGCCACTCCTGCAGCTTGGCCGGATCTTTCAGGACGTCGAGCAGGAAGACCTCGTGGTTCCCCTTGAGGCAGACCGTTTCGTGACTTTGGCTGCGCCGGATCAGGATATCGAGCACGGCCCGCGATTGCGGCCCGCGATCGATGTAATCGCCAAGGAAGACCTGGATGGCGCGCTCCGGCGCCGAACGGTCGAGATCAACGTCAATTACGGTTAAGAGCGATTGAAGAAGATCGGCGCGTCCGTGGACATCTCCGATCGCATAGACGCGGACGCCATCGGGAAGCCGGGGCTTGATGTTCTTGCGAAAGCGTCGGGTCAGACCCATCCTTAAGCCAACTCGCCTGCCTCTGGAGCCGAAGCTCCAGATTCTTGTTTTGACGCGTTTTCTTCATCGCGAACCGACGTCCGTTTCGCTCGAAAACACCAGAGCCGATCAATCCTGCCACGGCTCTTAGCAGAGCCCATTTCGGACCGATATCGTTAATTGTTTCAGAAAGAGTTGCTTCGGTTTTGACTAAAGGGCCGCGCAGCGAATGAGCTGTATCTCAAGAGGTCTTTTGTAGCTTCCCCGCAACAAGAACGGGGGGCGCAAAATGCGCGGAGTTGCAAAGATATTGGCGGTTGCCGCCGCCATCTTCACGATCGGGCTGCAGCACGGGGCGAAGGCCGGCTTTGTCGGCACGCCAATGGCGCTGCGGGGGGCTATCCAATACATCAAGTTCGATGCGCCGACATTGCCGCCGATAGCGTTCACGATGTTTTGCCTCAAATATGCGGGGGAGTGCAAACCGCGCCGTATGGTGTTCCGAGGCGGACGGCTGAAGCTCACCGCCGAGCGTTGGGCCGACCTCAAGGAGGTCAACCAATCGGTGAACACCGGGATTCGGCCACAGGCCAATCTCGAGGGGCTCGCCGGCGAGAAGTGGCTGCTGCATCCCGCAAGCGGGGACTGCAACGACTATGCGGTGACCAAGCGCCACGAGCTGATCGCAAGGGGTTGGCCGGCCCGTGCCGTCCTGCTCAGCGAGGTGGTGACGAGCTGGGGTGAGCATCACCTGGTCGTCGTCGTGCGCACGTTCAGCGGCGACCTGGTCCTCGACAACCTGACCCAGAACATCACGCCCTGGTCGCGCAAGCCCTATCGCTGGGTGCGGATCCAGATGCCCAAGAATCCGAACTACTGGGCATCCCTGGGCGATCGCAACGCGTGATCTCCGCGCAAACGCTTCGCGTTTGTCGCGAGGGAAAACCGGTTTCCACTTTTCCGGATCATGCTTTAGCTCACCGTGCGGCTTGGCTGACGCTTTGCGAAAGGCCAAGCCCCACGATCGCTGCAAGGCAGATGATAGCTCCCGTGCGTAGCAGGCCGGGACCAGCAAACCCCTGCACGACGCCGAAGCAAAGGCAGGCGGCGGCTGCCGCCGGGAAGAAGGAATCGCGGCCACGCCGCAGCGCGCCTGAGACCAGGCGCGTGAGAAGGGAGAGCACGATCGCGATCGCGAGTGCAAACCCGATCCAGCCCGTTTCCACAAATAGCGCGATGGCTGCAGAGGGGGCGGCCAGCGGTCCCGTTGCATCGCCGGATTGGTAGATCCATCCAATCGACTGGAAGGCGCCGGCGCCGGCGCCGAACCAGCGGGTGTCGGCAAACAGGCGGTCGAGTACGGCGCGTGTCTCATCGGGCTGGATCGGGAGAAGCCGCAGCAGCGGCGATCCGGAGCCTTTTTCGAAGATCCAGGTCAGAACGAGGGCCGCGCCAACGGCCGCGACCACGCAAATCGCGGTGGCGGCCAGGACCGACAGGTCCAGCCTGCGGATGGCCAGGATGAGCAGAAACAACGCGACGCCGAGCGCGCAGGCAACCGCGCTGTTGGTGTTGGAATATCCCAGGATGACGGCGCCGTTGATCAGCAGGCCCGCAAGCCCCAGCATGCCGACGGCCACTGAACGGATGATCGCGTGACGCGTTTCGGCTCGCTCCGCGGCCAATTGAATGACGGCGAGATTGAGCGCCACGCCAAGGCCGCTCAAGCTGGTCGCGAAATCCCAGCTATCCGGACCGATGCTCGGCCCCTGCAGCCGATGATCGATGATTCTCAGCACGGCTACGAGCGCTGTTAGCCCGCTCAACACGAACAGGACGAGTTCGGCCCGGCGACGATCTCTGCCCAGAACGATTGTCACCCCAAGCAGCGCGACAGACGCGAGCGCCAGAAAGAATGCGCCGAGCGTTCGGCTGAAGTCGGCCGTGACGTATCCGAAGGGGATTCCCTGCAGGGCATCGTATGTGGTGGTCCAGATCGGATGGGCCAGCGACAATCCGATCGGAATCAATTGCGCGCCGATACAGAGCGGAATGGCTATCAGCACCCAGCGCAGGTTTGCCGTCGTGCGCAGGAAGTGCTCGCGATCGGCCTTGCTCGCGCCCATCGATGCCGCCAGCAGGCACACGCCCGCCGCAGCCATTCCGAGCTCGGTGGCGAAGCCGGAGTTGGACGTTTCAAGAATGGTGGTGAAAGCAAGCGCGAAGAGGAGGGCGAAATAAGCGACGGACAATCGGGTTGCTCGGAAAATGCCTGAACCGAGTCGGCACCATATCTCCCGTCGGCTTCATTTCAAAGAAGCGGTCGCGACAGTTGAATCCGTAAAGCGCGATGCGGGATCAGCGGGCCGTCTTGAGCGGGCGCGCGACGATGCGGGCCGCCCGCGCCGCCGCGACGGCGAAGCGCGTGAATGATCCGAACAGATATCCGCCGTGGAGGGCGAGCGCGCCGATCGCAAAGCCGGTGAGGCTTTCGACCAGCGTCAAGGAAAGGATCGGGGCGAGCAGGAGTGCAATTGCACCGGTTGCAAGCGTCAGCGGCAAAAGCACCATCACCTTGAAGCGCAATCCGAAGACGGCGCCAAAGAGAAAACTGAATATTGCAGCCTGAGCCATACGCACACACTCCTGTTTCAGCGCCTGTTGTTCCTGGGCTCTTCCTGCATCTATCCCAAGCACGCAGAGCAGCCGATCAGCGAGGACCAACTGCTGACGGATCCGCTTGAGCCCACCAACGAGTGGTACGCGATCGCCAAGATCGCCGGGCTGAAAATGTGCCAGGCGTATCGCCGTCAATACGGCGACGACTTCATCTCGGCCATGCTGACAAATCTCTATGGCAAGGGCGACAACTATCACCCGGACCACAGCCACGTTCCGGCGGCGTTGATCCGTCGCTTTCATGAAGCCAAGCTCGCGGGAGCGCCGACGGTCACCGTATGGGGCACCGGAACGCCACTCCGCGAATTCCTCAACGTCGATGATCTGGCGGATGCCTGCGCCTTCCTTCTGAAGCGGTATTCGCAGGACATGCCGATCAATGTCGGCAGCGGCGACGAACTCTCGATCGCTGACTTCGCGGCTCTGGTCGCCAAGGTCGTCGGCTATCAGGGCAAATTCGTCTTCGACGTCAGCAGGCCCGACGGCACCCCGCGCAAGCTTCTTGATAGCTCGCGTATCCGCGAACTCGGTTGGCGCCCGCAGATTTCGATGCGTGCCGGCCTCGCCGCGGCCTACGCCGATTTTCTCCGGGGATACGGCCGCAACCTCGCGCTCAGTCCAAACGCGTCAAACTGAACAGGAGTGCGGTCTCTCGCCTAAAAACTAAGAAACTTAACATCTTTGATTTGGTCTGCATTTAATGCGCATACTTCTGGTGGGCATCAACCACGCGCCCGATCTTGTCGGTGTCGCGAAATACAACACTGAGCTCTGCGAAAGTCTCGTGGCCGAAGGCCACGAAGTCCGAGTGATCACCGCACCGCCTTATTATCCGGCGTGGCGAATTCCTCGTGGCTTCAGATCCTGGTACTTCCGGTCGAGAAAGCTGAATGGCGTGCAGGTGATCCGTACGCCAATCTACGTGCCCGCTCGTCCGTCAGGGGCCAAGCGGCTCGTTCACCATGCGTCGTTTGCGTTGGCGAGTGCGATCCCTCTGGTGCGGACGGCGCTCTCGTGGCGACCCGACATCATGCTTTTGGTGGCGCCGTCGCTGACATCAGCGGCCCTCGTCGCCGTCGCCGCGCGCCTGACCGGGGCGAAGTCCTGGCTTCATGTGCAGGACTTTGAAGTGGACGCGGCCTTTGATCTCGGTCTTCTGCAGAACCAAAGGCTCCGTCGGCTGATGCTGCGCGCGGAAGCGAGAATCCTGAAATCCTTCGACCGCGTCTCCACAATCTCACCGCAGATGTTGCGACGTCTCAAAGAGAAGGGAATTCCGCAGGAGAAGGTGAGGGAGGTCCGAAACTGGATCGACACCGACGCAATCACTCCGGGTCCCGCAACGGTCAATTTCCGGACTGAGCTCAAGATTGGAGAAGACGACGTCGTCGCCCTCTACTCGGGAACGATGTCGAACAAGCAGGGGCTGGACCTCGTCGTCGAGGCGGCCTCCGTTATCGAGGAAAGTCACCCCAACGTTCATTTCATTCTCGCCGGAGAGGGACCTCACAAGCCCAAGCTCCTAGAGATGTCACAGGGGCGCGGCAACATCCATTTCCTCGGGGTGCAGCCCAACGATCGTTTTGCCGCGTTGATGGCGAGCGCGGATATTCACCTGATCCCGCAGCGAGCAGAGGCGGCAGATCTGGTGCTGCCTTCCAAGCTCGGAGCTATCTTCTCGTCCGGTCGGCCGGTGATCGCTATGGCGGGATCTGGCACTGGGCTGGCCGATGAAGTGGAAGGCGCCGGTTTGGTCGTTCCGCCGGGCGATGCGAATGCGCTGGCCGAGGCTGTCCGAACGCTCGGCGAGGATGAACCGCTTCGAAATGTCCTGGGCAAGCAGGGCAGGACGCGCGCGCTCGAACGTTGGGACAGGGAAAGCATCATCCATCAGTGGCTGAGGGAGATGCTTTCCATCGATGATGATAGCACCAGGCCGCAGAGCAGCGGTGGGACACGGCTCCAGCCGGAAGCGCTGTTGCTTCCCGTCAAGGAGCAGGTGCGCGTGACGGGCAAATAAGGCGGTCAGACGCTCGAGCGGTTGGATGACCAATGCGCTCGAGCAATCAATCGCCGCAAGCGGTCCCCGTTCAGCGGCCCTTTCCCTACTCGTGCCGCGCGTAGTAGCGGAAGCCGTGCTGCTTGATCAGTTCGGCCCGCTTGGCCGATTCAAGATCTTCCCGCATCATTTCCTTGACCAGCACCTCGAACGAGGTCTTCGGCTCCCAGCCGAGCTTCTGCTTTGCCTTGGAGGGGTCGCCGAGCAGGGTCGCGACTTCCGACGGCCGGAAATAGCGGGGGTCGACCGAAACGATGCATTTGCCAGTCGCGTCGTCATAGCCTTTCTCGCGAACCCCGCTGCCTTCCCATCGGACCTTGATTCGGATCTCGGCCGCGGCGTGGTTGACGAAATCCCTCACTGAATACTGCTTGCCGGTGGCGATCACGAAGTCTTCCGGCTTGTCCTGCTGCAGCATCATCCACTGCATCTCGACATAGTCGCGCGCATGCCCCCAGTCGCGCAGCGCGTCCATGTTGCCGAGGTAGAGGCGGTCCTGCAGCCCGAGATGGATCCGCGCCAGCGCCCGCGTGATCTTGCGCGTCACGAATGTCTCGCCGCGGACCGGGGACTCGTGATTGAACAGGATGCCGTTGCAGGCGTACATTCCATACGCTTCGCGGTAGTTGACCGTGATCCAGTACGCGTAGAGCTTGGCGACGGCGTAGGGCGAGCGGGGATAAAAGGGCGTTGTCTCCTTCTGCGGGATTTCCTGCACGAGCCCATACAATTCGGAAGTTGAAGCCTGGTAGAAGCGTGTCTTGTTCTCCAGGCCGACAATGCGGATGGCTTCGAGCAGGCGCAGCGTGCCGAGGGCGTCGGAATTTGCGGTGTATTCGGGCTCCTCGAATGAAACGGCCACGTGGCTCTGCGCCGCCAGATTGTAGATCTCGTCCGGCTGCACTTGCCCGACGATACGGACCAGACTCGAAGAGTCCGTGAGGTCGCCATAATGCAAACGGAATGGCGGATTGGCCTCGTGGGGATCGAGATAGATGTGGTCAATTCGATCGGTGTTGAAAAGCGAAGCCCGACGCTTGATGCCGTGGACCTCATATCCCTTTTGCAAAAGCAGTTCTGCCAGATAGGCGCCGTCCTGACCGGTAACGCCGGTAATCAAAGCCCGCTTCTTCGTCATAAAGCCCCCAAACAGAGATTTCAGCGCCGTTACATAACGCAATAATTCCGCCAGAATAGACATTTCCGGCGGATCATGTTGTGCGATGGACCAATAGGATTAATCGGGAAGCGTGTCCCTTGATAAAAGGCACCACGTTGTGCAGGGCTCTGCCTGAAAAGGCGGCGCTGCGCGCAATGAGAATCGGCAACCATTCTTGATCATGGCCTGCGCGCGAGGCGGGATATCGCCGTGCGCAGCGGCGCCTTCAGTCGTCACGATCAGCAATATCCATTGGGGTTGTTGCTCTGCCAGCGCCAATGATCCGCGCACATCGTCTCGAGCGATCTGGCCGCTTTCCATCCCATCAGCCGGGACGCGGTTTCCGTGGCAGCGTAGTAGGCATCGATATCGCCCGGGCGACGCGATTTGATATCATAGGGTATGGGGCTGCCGCACGCCTTTTCGAACGCGCGAACGACTTCGAGCACGCTGCTGCCGGTACCGGTTCCGAGATTTACCGAGAAGCATTTCGGACTGTCCAATGCCTTTAGTGCGGACAGGTGTCCGAGCGCGAGGTCCATGACATGGATATAGTCGCGAACGCCTGTTCCATCAGGTGTATCGTAGTCGGCGCCCCATATGTTCAATCGCTCGCGTCGTCCGATTGCAACCTGAGCCACGAAGGGGACCAGGTTGTTGGGGACGCCGCGGGGATCCTCGCCGATCAGTCCACTCTCGTGTGCGCCGACTGGATTGAAATAGCGCAATATGGCGACCCCCCAGCTTGGGTCGCTGACATATTGGTCGCGGAGCATTTCCTCGATGATGAGCTTGGTCCGCCCATAGGGGTTCACGGGATTGAGGGGATGGTCCTCGGTATAAGGCAGAAATTTGGGGGTGCCGTAGACGGTGGCCGATGAACTGAACACGATGGTCTTGACGCCCGACCGTCGCATCGCGCGCAGCAGCCGGTGCGATCCGATGACGTTCTGATCGTAATATTCGAGCGGCTCCGCAACGGAGTCCTGGACGGATTTCAGCCCGGCAAAATGCATGATCGCCGTGCAGTTGTATTGCGTCAACACCTGCTCGATCGCACGTTCGTCGCGAATGTCGCCTTCAACGGCAATCAGCGATTTGCCGCAAATCTGCTGCACGCGCTGCAGGGCAATCGGACTGCTGTTGGAGAAATTATCGAATACGACGACATCTTCACCCGCAGCCAGCAAGGCCACACAAGCATGCGAGCCGATATAGCCGGCCCCGCCGGTCACAAGGATCATCGTCATTTCTCCGCTAGATTGGGTTCTCAAGGAGCTGTCCGCGGCGCAGACAGTCACTACAATCTAGAGCTGTTGAAAGCAAACGTGCGATGTGAAGGGTAGACAGCGGGATAGAAGCTGCCCTGTCAAGGTCGATCGGAGAGAATTTGACGCTGTTGTTAACCCTAGCCAGACCAAGACTGTTGCCGGCGGCGCTCCGATAGGTAATGGCCGATTGCATCGGAGCGGCCGCGTAAGTTGTCACTCCACTGTCATCGCCCGGCTTGACCGGGCGATCCAGTATTGCAGAGGCGTTCGTTTTCGATTGAGAGGCCGCCGCGTACTGGATCACCCGCGTTCGCGGGTGATGACAGTGTTGTTTGCGGCGAGCGAAGCGCTCAGCTCTTCGGGCGCCGCCATCTCAAATCTTCTGATTGTACTCGCCGACCTCCGGATGCGTGCGCAGCACGCTATCCACCGTCTCAAACATGTCGCGCATGCGCTGCTCGCTGACCGGGCTTTCGACCACCACCACGAGCTCCGGCTTGTTGGAGGAGGCGCGCACCAGGCCCCAGCTCCCGTCCTCGACCGTGACGCGCACGCCGTTGACGG
>NZ_JBVAPG010000113.1:0-27193 GCF_055413685.1 Bradyrhizobium sp. LeoA1Lang
CAGCCCCACCTCCATCGACATAAGACCGCTCTCCACAAGACTGCCTCCCGCCAGGGAATCAGTCTTCGCCGATCTTCGCAACAAAGATGTGTGCATCAAATAGCCGGTCACCGGGGAGAGCACGAAGTAAGCCGTAAACCATCGCGCAGGGAAAGCCGGAATGCTTCGGTTGAACCTGTGGTCCTACCCCCGTGCTTTTTGTTGCACGGGGCCCATGGGTGCAACCGGCACCCGGCTTTCCCTGCGCCCTCTGTTCAATGAGAGGGTGGAACGAGACGCAAAGCTCGGACGCAAAGCGCCGCGAGAAGGCGGACTCACATCCTCACGCTGTTTGTTGAATCCGAACCTCTCCCCACGTCGTCCCGGGCTTGACCCGGGACCCATAACCACAGGATTTCGTAATGTGCTCCGCTGCAACCGCTTGCTCGCGCCACAACAACTCCCTGTGGTTATGGGTCCCTGCCTTCGCAGGGACGACAGTCGCTCGCCGTCGCCGTCCTCAAGTCGGCGCGTAGGCCACACGAAAATATCTGTCCTCGCGGGCACCTTGCGGCAAGCTGCAAACCGCTGCCGGGCAGTTCGCGGCCGCCGCCTCGGTGCGATATTGCGGCAGATGACCGTCGAGCGAATAGGCGACGCAAAGCGCGAGACTGGCCCAGACGGCCGCGCTGAAATAAAGCGACATCCAGGCAATCTCGTCCTTCCAGTGCTCGAAATCGTGCGTCACGACCCAGCGCGTGCTCACGTCGTGGAGCCCCTCGAGAAAACCGAGAAGCTTGCTGCCATCGGCAAGACCGGCCTGCCATCGGCTCAAATACATCGGCACGTCGATCGTGATGAGAAAGGCCAGATAACCCGCAATTCCCACGATCGCGACGATGAGGGCGATGCGAACCGGACCGTTGAATTCAGGCAGCAGCCGGCAAAGGCCAACCCCCACAACGAAGAAGGCGATCGCCCATATCGAGTTCTCGATGGCATTGCCCAGATAGTTGGTGGAGACCACGGCGTACCATGAGAAGCACTCGGCAATGAGGATCAGGGGGACGATCAACTGCGCGGCGTTCAACGTGGTGTCCGCGCCGGTCATCCCGCCCAATTGGTTGAGGATGATCGCCCACTGCACCGCAAAGCAGATCTCGGCCACGGTCGCCACCGATCGGCCAACGAAGACGCTCGATAGCCAGGTGTCGACCAGGCAGATGCGCTGAACATCCGCGCGCGGCAGCAGCGACCTGAAGGCGCAGCCAAAGACATAGGCCGCGGACAGCAGGAACATGGACTGGGTGCTGGAGCTGCTGACTAGGCCACCCGAGGGAACTTTGTGAAACTCGCCGTACAGCAAGAACCAAAGCGCGATGTTGGCGCCGCTGATAAGGGCCAACAGACCCCACCACCGAACCACCGGATTTGGCCGCGCCCGCCACTCCATACTCATGGGCCCTGCTCCCGCGCAGTCGAACTGACATGCAACGGTAGCAATCCTGTCACAAATCGCAACCCATTGCGACGGGCTGCCGGAGGGTTGACGCTTCTGTGACACGGTCGGCAGCGCGGCCCCGTCTCTTCACGAGACGGACGGCGCAGCGGATGCGTTCAGCCAACCTTAGTGCGACAGTCGCAGGGCGGGCGCAGGAAACGCCGGCGCCCAGTTCAGCGCCAGCCGCTGGCCGATCACGATCTCATCGGTCGACATTTTTGAAGCGACTGCGTTGCGGAACCGTGCATAGGCATCCCGCTCGCGCCCGCTGGTTCGCGCCGCCGCGAGATTGAGCCACTTATAGGCGAGGACGAAATCCTGCGGAACGCCGTGGCCCTTGTCGTACAAGAGGCCAAGCATGGCTTGCGCGAATGGATTGCCCTGAATGGCGGCGCGGGCATAGAGATCGGCGGCGGCGTCATAGGCTTGCGGCGCGCCGAAGCCGTGCTCATACATGAAGCCGAGCAGGCCGAGCGCGGTTGCATTCTCGCGTTCGGCCAGCGGTGCAAGCTCTCGGAACGCGCGAATGTAGTCGCCGCGATGGAACGCAGCGGTCCCGCGCGACAGACTGCTGGCGCCGACCGGCGCGGCGGCAGTTGAAAGAGCAACGGCCAGCAGCGCGAGGAGAAATCGGCGCGCGGCGCGGATGCTCAGCATTCTGTGGTCCTGCTCAATGGAAGCTGGTCGTGATTGCGGCGTTGGTCGGAGTCGTGGCAATGCTGCCGCGCAGCTTCGATCGGAGTTCTTCCGCCACGACGTGAGCATCGGAGCCGTCGCGGATGATCTGCGGGCGGATGAAGATGATCAACTCGGTGCGCTGGGTGCTGTTGCTCTGGTGTCCGAAGGCATCGCCAAGGCCCGGAATCTGGTCGAGCACCGGGATGGCGCTGCGGGTGCCGTTCTGCTGTTCGCTGATCAGGCCCGCCAGCAGCACGGTCTGACCGTTCGCCACCGAGATCTGGCTCTTGACCCGCCGCTCCGACACCGTCGGCGTCAGGCTGTTCGCACTGGCTGCGGGCACGTTGCTGATCTCCTGCTCGACGTCGAGCCGAACATTGCCATTGACGCTGATGCGCGGCGAAACCCGCAAGATGATGCCGGTGTTGCGATAGTCGATCGTGTTGACGACGGTGTTGTTCGTCGTCAGCACCGTCGCACTCCCGGTCGACACCGGCACGACGTCGCCAACTTGCAGCGTCGCCACCTGGTTGTTGATCACCACCAGCGACGGGTTGGAGAGCACCTTGACGCTGGTGACCGCATGCAATGCATCGAGGATCAGGCTGGGCTGGGTTTCCGACCCGATCAGGAAGTTGAAGCCGGGGAAGGCCCGATTGATGAAAGCGTTGGTGACCGATCCGGCGACGGTGGCCGCGCCGGTCGTCGGGTCGGTAATTGTCGTCGGCGCCGCGGTGGCCTGGGTGTTGAGAACGGAGCCCGTGTTCGGCTTCAACCCGACATTCCGGCTCGTCAGGTAGGCTTGCACGCCATAAGACAACGTATTGTTCAGCGTGACCTCGGCAATCGTCGCATCGATCGCGACCTGCAACTGCGGTTGGTCGATCTGTACCAGCGTGGATTCGATGATCCGGTAGTTCGCCTGGTCGGCGTAGATCAGCAGCGTATTGTTGACGGTGTCGGGCGTGATCCGCACGTCCTGCATCATGGGCTGGCCGTTTCCGGAACCGCGGCCGCTGTCGAGCGGAGCGCCACCGCCGTTTTGATTGGGACTGGCAGGCTGCGCGCCGAGGCCCCCGTTGCCACCGAGGCCGGGCGTGCCATTCATGCTCAGATTGCCGCGCGAGGCAAAGCCGCCATTTGTGTTTGATCCCAAATTGCCGTTGAGCGAGAGCCGATCCCCGGCGCTTGAAGTTGCCGCGATTCCGGAACCCGGCGCGATCTGGCTGTCGGCGCTCTCGGCCACGCTCGACGACGATCCGCCGAGGAACATATCCGTCAACACCCGCGCGATCTGGCGGGGGTCGCCGAACTTGACGCGATAAACGTGGACAGTGGTCCGCGCGGTATCGTTTCGATCAAGCCGCTTGATCCAGGTCGCCGCCGTGCGAAGCATGTCCGGCTTCTTGGTCACCACCAGCACCGCGTTGAGGCGGGCAATCGGCAGGAACTTGATGATGTTCTGACTGAGGCCGTTCTCGCCGGAATCGACGATCTTCTCCATCTCGGCGATGATCGGCGCCGGCGAGCCGCTCGAGATCGGGAATATGCCGACGGATTGGCCGCGCATCCAGTCAACGTCGAAGCTCAGCACCGTATCGACCGCGGTGCGGCGCTCGGCGCCGGTTCCTTGAATCAGGATGAGATTTCGTGTCGTATCCGCGCGCACGGCGCCGGCTTTGGTGGCGAAGCTGTCCATCAGCTTGAGCAGGGTTTGCGCCGACACATATTGTAAGGGCACGACCGAGACGCCGAACCCGGGTTCGGGATTGCCGCTTGCCGTATCGACCCGGCCGCCGCCGACCGCGTCGCCGAGTGGCGTAAGCCGGTAGCCGGTCGTATCGCGAAGCAGCACGACGCCGCTCAATCTCAAGGCATTTTCCAGCACGAACACGATGTCCGACTTCGGCACTGGACGGACCGACACCAGGCTCACCGTGCCCTGCACCCGCGGGTCGATGGTGTAGCCGACATGCAGTATGTCGCCGAGCACGACCTTGGCGACGGTCGCAACCGGCGTGTTCTCGAAGTTCAGATCGAAGCCGTTGCCGTTCGCTGTCGGCTGCAGCCGCTCGTCCGACACCGCCGTGACTTCGGCTCCCTCATACATCGCCGCGCGAACACTGCCATTCTGAGCGCCAGCGGCGCCCAAGGCGTTCACGGGTTGCGATTGCCGCGGCAACAGATCAAGCGAGCGTACCTTGTCGGAGATGTCGACTTGAGCCGCATCCACGCCTCCGCCAACCGTTGCGGAATTGCAGGACGCCAACAGCCCCAGCGACAGCAATGCAAAAGCGGCGGCAATGCCGCCGCGAATCCGTTGGTAGCGGCCCAGCTTGCCTACGCGCACCATAACTTCTTGCCAGTTCCGACTGGAGGATGTTCGACAATCCGCCCCTGTCCCCTCGAATTATTAGCGAGCGAACATGACAGAAATAAATTGGTTGCGTGATTGTTGCCCTGGCTACCATTCTGCGATGCACGCCGAAGCATGAAAATGAGGCAGCAATTCAAATCGGGGAGGGCAGTCTCAAAATTTTCTTTAGCGATGAGCAAACGCCGCATTCGTATGCCTGTCATACTTCGGATCGATAACAACACGCCTGACGTCCGCGCTGCTCCAAACCAATGTGACGGATAAGACGAAATGGCCAGCGATCGGTCCTCGCAGTTCGTCGACTACCTCCGTCAGAACAAGCATTTGACGCCGGTTGATGGTGAGACGGATCCGGCGGGACAGAGCGGCTCCGATCGCCGTCACCACAAGGTTTGGGAGATCACCAATCTCTCGCCCGCCGAGTTTGCCGACGAGGCCGCCCGCTTTTTCGAGCTCGGACGCATGACCCTGCAGGAGATGATGTCGGCGGCGCCGCTAGTAGCGTCGTTCTCGCAGCGCTTCCTGCGCGAGACCATGGTTTATCCGTGCACCACCTCCGATGGAACGATGACGCTCGTGGTCGTCGATCCGACCGATCAGGCGACGCAACGCGCGGCGCAGATCGTGCTCGGCACTGCCGTCATGATCAAGATCGCAACCTCGGAGGACGTTGCCGTCGTCCTGGATCAACGGCTGAACGTCGATGACATGGACGCGGCCGGACCGGCGGCAACGCTGCCGCGCGAGGACGACATCGAGAGTTTGCGCGATCTTGCGAGCGGCGCGCCGGTGGTTCGCGCGGTCAATGATCTGCTAGAAAAAGCTGTCGAACTTCGCGCCAGTGATATCCACATCGAGCCGTTCGCTTCCAGCCTCGTGGTCCGCCTGCGCATCGACGGCCTGCTTCGGCCGGTGGCGGCGCTATCCGGCGTGCTGCCGCAAGCCGTCATCTCCCGCATCAAGATCATCGCCAATCTCAACATCGCCGAGCGCAGGCTGCCTCAGGATGGTGCGGCGCGGTTGCGGGCAGGGCGTACCGACATCGACATCCGCGTCGCGATCATGCCGACGCAGCACGGCGAATCGGCCGTCATTCGCATCCTGCCGAAGGATCGCGGATTGCTGGTCGTGGAAAAATTGGGATTCTCCGCGCCAGACGAAAGCAAGCTGCGGCGGCTTCTCGCATTGCCGCACGGCATGATCGTCATCACCGGTCCGACCGGTAGCGGCAAGACGACGACACTTGCCACGATCCTCTCGATCCTCAATGAGCCGACGCGCAAGATCCTGACGATTGAAGATCCGGTGGAATACGAAATTCCCGGCGTCAATCAATCCCAGATCAAGCCCGCGATCGGCCTGACCTTTGCTACCGCACTGCGCTCGTTCGTGCGCCAGGACCCGGACGTGATCATGGTCGGCGAAATTAGAGATTCCGAGACCGCACATGTCGCGATCCATGCCGCTCTCACCGGCCATCTGGTGCTGACGACGCTGCATACCGAGACGGCGGCCGCGGCGGTGCCGCGCCTGCTCGACCTCGGCGTCGAGGGCTATCTGCTCCGCTCGGTGCTGCGCGGCGTGATCGGACAGCGTCTTGTCCGGCAGCTATGTGAACGCTGCAAATCAGGACGGACGCTTGGGCCCGCCGATTTTGCCGAGGATCCGCGGCTTGTCGCATTCGAGTTCCGCGCCGGTGAAACGATCCAGGAGCCTTGCGGGTGCGAACGTTGCGGCGGCACCGGCTATCGCGGCCGGCTTGGTGTTTTCGAGCTGCTCGAAGTCTCCAACGAATTGCGCGAACTAATCGGGGAGAAGACCGACGGACTGAAGATCGATGCGATGGCGATCCGCGCGGGGATGACGACAATGCTCGACGACGGCATCGCCAAGTGCCGCACCGGGCTGACGTCGCCTGCCGAAATTCTCCGCGTCACGACCATGCGGTGACCACGTGCCGAATTTCCGCTACCGCGCCCTGACCCAGAACGGCGAGATCGTGAACGGCACGATCAGCGCACCGACGGCCGCCGAGGTCGCGCGCCGGATCGAATATCTGCGGCTGCTGCCGATCGAAACCATCGAAGACAAGCGGGCGTCCCACAGTTCGGGAGGTCACGGCCTGTTCGGCCGGCCGAGTGCTGCCGAGATCACCACGTTCACACGCGACCTTGCGCTGCTGCTCAAGGCCGGCGCGCGCCTCGACGATGCCCTCGAACTGCTGTCCGGCGATGCCGATGTGGGACGGATGCGCCCCGTGGTGGCGAAGATCCGGGCGGCTCTGCTTGCCGGCGAGAGTTTCGCCGATGCGGTAGCCGATCATCCGAACTTGTTTCCACCGATGTATGGTGCGTTGGTGCGCGTCGGCGAAGTCTCCGGCACGCTCGATTCCGTGCTGGAAATGCTGGGCGCGGAGCGCGCGCGTTCCGAACAGATGCGGCGGAAGCTCACTGACGCCATGCAATATCCCGCCTTCGTACTGGTTGCGGCGTCGGGCGTGATGCTGTTCTTTCTTCTGTTCGTGCTGCCGCAATTCTCGACCGTGCTCGGCGATTTCGGCGCGAAGTCCGATACGGCGCTCGCCTCCTTCATCCAGTTGTCCGATTTCCTGCGCGCCAATGCGACGGCAGCCATGTTGGTCGCGGCTGTGGTCATCGCGATCGTCTGGTGGCTGTTTCGCCAGGCAAGCGTGCGCGCGGCAATGGTGAACGGGTTGTCGCAGCTCCCCCTTATCGGCAATATCTTTCAGTTCTATGGCGCCAGCCTGTTCTGCCGCAATCTTGGTGTCCTGCTCGGCAGCGGCGTCAATCTCACGGCCACCTTGCGTATCCTGGTCGACATCATGGCGGTGACAGGAAGCGAAGCGAGCTGGACGGCCGCTGCCGATCGCGTCCGGCATGGCGGGAAGTTGTCGGAGGCGCTTGCCGTTGCCAACAGCCTGCCGCCGATGGCGGTCCGCATGCTTCGGCTTGGTGAAGAGACGGGGCAATTGCCGGTCCTGGCGGGACGGGTCGCCGAATTCTACGAAGCAAAACTGCAGCGCAGCCTTGACCGTATCGTCGGCATCGTCGGACCGCTTGCGATCATCACGATCAGCACGGTCGTCGGCGGATTGATCGTGTCGGTCATGACGGCGCTGCTGTCGGTCACGCAACTTGTCGGTTAAGAGCAAGGGTTACATCATGATTGCGCTCAAGAGTATTTCTGAATTGCTCGTCACTCGCTTGGATCAAGGCGCCGCCCGCGAGAGACGCGAGCACGCCTATCGCGGTCAAGAGGGTTTCACGCTGGTCGAGATGTTGGTCGTGATTGCCATCATCGGCCTGATCATGGGCTTGATAGGTCCGCGTGTGCTCAATTATCTCAGCGAGTCCAAGGTCAAGGCCGCGCGCATCCAACTGCAGAGTTTCTCGAGCGCGCTCGACCTGTTCTATCTCGACGCCGGCCGGTTTCCTTCGTCTGCTGAAGGTCTTGCCGCGCTGGTGCAGCGGACGCCGGGGCTTGCCGCCTGGAATGGGCCGTATCTGAAGGGCGGCAATGTCCCGAAGGACCCCTGGAATCACGCTTACGTCTATCGGTCACCCGGCGAGCATGGTCCCTATGACATCGTCTCCTATGGCGCCGATGGCCAGGAGGGTGGCAGCGGCAATTCCGCCGACATTTCCCTCGAAAAGACGACAGCCTCCCGAGATGAATGACGTCACGCAGCGCGGTTTCACCTTGCTGGAGATGGTGTGTGTGCTCGCCATCATCGCATTGCTGGCTGCCGTGCTGCTGCCGTTCATTCCACGCCAGACATCGCGGTCGCGTTTGCAAGCCTATGCGTTGCAGACCGCGACGCTCCTGAAAGCCGACCGCAACGCCGCCATCAATCGCAATACCAGCATTGCGACGCTGGTCGACGCGCCGAGCCGCGTGATCCATTCCGGTTCGTCGCGATCGACGGTCCGCATTCCCGAGGACGTACGCTTCGATGCGCTGTTGCCGCAAACCTGCCAACGGCAGGCTGCGCTGTCGACCATTCGCTTCTTCGCCAACGGCAGCTCATGTGGCGGATCCATCGCGCTGACGCGGTTCGACGCCGGCTATGAGATTCGCGTCAATTGGCTTACCGGAAGGGTCGAGGTTGTTTCCCGTGACACCGCCACCAACTGATCGCCCCGACGCGGGCTTCACGATCATCGAGGTGCTGGTGGCGCTGGCGGTGGTGGCCGTTTCCATTATCGCGATCGGCACCGTCATGGCCGGCAACATGCGCGGCGTGCGGGCATTGGAGCAGCACGTGGCGCTGATGCAGGCGGCGCGCACCTTGATGACGGTGGGCGTTCCGCCTCGCTCGGAATTGCAGCAGGGCACCTCGACGGGCCAGGCCGAGGGCTATCGCTGGACCATCGACGTCAGTCCGCTTGGCGACGATTGGAATGTCCCAGGCGCCAATGTGCCATGGACGCCCGAACTGGTTCGCATTCGCGTCAGGTCGCCCACTGGTGCGCTGTCCGATGTTCGGACCGTGCGCTTGATGCCGAGGCCATCAGAATGAGCCCGGCATCGGTAAAGCGACGCGCGCATGAGAGCGGATTTACGTTGATAGAAACCATCGTCGCATTGGCGCTGATGGGGTTACTGCTGTCGGCGCTCGCGACCATCACCGCGCAGTGGCTGCCGAACTGGAACAAGGGATTTGGCCGGATCCAGCGCAGCGAACTGACAGGCATTGCGCTCGAGCGGATTGCCGCGGACCTAGCCGCTGCCGAATTCGTTCCCGCCAACCGCGACTCGCGCCGGCCGCTGTTCGACGGATCGGAATTGTCTGTCATGTTCGTGCGAACGGCGGTAGGCCCGAACGCCGGGCCAGGGCTCGATGTGGTGCGTCTCGGCGAAACCAAAGATCGCGGCGAGTTCGTCACGGTCCGCTCGCGGGCGCGCTTCACGCCGTTGCCCGTTGGGCTGTCGCTGTCGGAACAAGCGCATCTCGGCGACCCGGTGGTGCTGCTGCGCGCGCCCTTTCGTCTGTCATTCGCCTATGCCGGTCCCGATCACGTCTGGAAAAGCACGTGGCGAAACGCGGACCGGCTGCCGGCGATGATCAAGCTGACGGTGCGTGATGCCGCGAGCCAGCGCGTGCTGTCGGTCTCGACGATCGCGCCTGTTCATGTCCAATTGCCGAGCGATTGCATGAAGCCGGACGGCAAATGCGACGACAACAAGGGCAACACGCAAGGTGCTGCCGAGCCCGGAGGACGTGATGACGGCGATCACCGCACGTAGATCCTCAGGCAAACGCGGCTTCGTCATCGTCGCCGTGCTTTGGATTCTGGCGGCGCTGTCATCGCTAGCAATGATCTTTGCCGCCTATTTATCGGCGTCCACGCGGGCGATCGCGGTCAACGAGACTGCGCTGCAGACCGAGGCGCTGGTATCCGCCAGTCTCGAGCTGACCGCCTACCAACTGGCGTTGGCGGACGAACGTACAAAGCCTCCGCATGGAGCCTTTCACTTCCGGATGGATGATGCGAGCGTCCAGGTCGCCTTCACTTCGGAGGCCGCCCGCATCGATCTGAATCTCGCTCCGAAGGAGATGTTGGCCGGCCTGTTTACCGCGCTCGGCGCCGGCAAGGATGCGGCCCTCGAATATGCGGATCGGGTCGTCGGCTGGCGAACCCGGCCCGTTCCCGGCAGCGCCAACGAGGAGGAAGCGCGTTACAATTCGGCCGGCTACTCGCCGCGGCAGGCTCCGTTTGTCCATGTCAATGAATTGGCGCTGGTCGTAGGCCTGCCGGCCGCGCTGGCGGAGCGTGCGCTGCCGTTCGTGACGGTGTTCAACGGATCTCCCGATGTCGATCCGACGATCGCGGCGCCGGAGGTCATCGAGGCCATGCCAGACAAATCTGCGAACAAGCAAGATCCGTTCAGGGGTAATTCGGCTTCGCAGAACGCCGCCCGGCCTGCGTCGCAGCCGTCCGATTCGGCGAAGAACGATGCTTCGACCGCGACGAGCCCTTGTTATCGCGTTGAGACCACGATCCGCTTCCGCAATGGTCGCCGCACCACTTCGGAGGTCGTGATCGCCATGGGCGACAAGGTCGAGCCCTATCGGGTGCTGTCCTGGCAAGATGACGTCGCACCGCGAAACATCGTTTCGCGCCGCGGGAGCACGTGATGGCGATGATCGCGCAGAGCAGGGAGTGGTTCGAGCAATGGATCGCGGCGGTTGCCGGTGCGGTCGACGGCGTCGCGGACAGGCTGGTGCGTCAGCGCCGCATCCAGCTTGACGAGAATGCAGACGGCACATTCACCGCGAGCATGGCTGCATCGAAAGACAGCCACGCTCCGACAATTCTCGCCTTCCGTATTCAGCACGGCACGCCAGAGCCGCCATTGCCGGCGCAGTGGAGCGCAGCCTTTAAGGGCAGCCGTGTCGAGGTACAATTGCCGCCCGACCATGTCATGACTCGTCCGCTCGACTTTCCAATGCGCGCGGCCGACTTTCTCGATGGCATGATTCGCTCCCAGGTCGACCGCCTGACGCCATGGGGCGCAAGCGAGGCGGTGTTCGGCTGGAGTTCTCCGGTTCCAGTTGCTGACGATCGGATCGAAGTTGCCTTCAGTGCGACCTCGGCGTCGAAAGTCGATCCGTTGGTGCAGTTGGCCGACAGGCTGGGCGCTGCTTCCGTCTCTATCCATGCGCCGGCCGCAGGCGGCAGCGGCGCGCCGATCCGGGTGAAGCTGCTCGACAAGCGGCTTCGCAGCATGGCGGGGCCGAATGTGCCGCGCCTGTTGCGCGTCGTCCTGATCTCGACCGGCATTGCAGCCGCTGCGTCGCTGTTCCTCAGCATCTATCTCGGCGGTTCGCTGCAATCTGAACAGGAGGATATCCAGCGGCAGATTTCGCAGCGCCGCGCGGCATTGCGGGTTGACGCCAATGGCATGGCATCCGGAATTGGTTTGTTGGCAAAGCGCAAGCAGACCACGCCATCGAGCGTGATGGTGCTGGAAGCGCTCTCGCGCGTGCTGCCCGACACGACCTATGTGACGGAGCTGCGCATCGAAGGCGACAAGGTGCAGGTCGTCGGCATGACCCAGGACGCACCGTCGCTCATTCGCCTAATGGAACAGTCGCCGCAATTCACCCGCGCCACATTTTTCGCACCGACGACCCGCGCGGCGAACGAGTCCGGCGAGCGCTTTCACGTCGAGGCCAATATGTCAGCGTATTTTGGATCCGGCTCATGAACGCGTCGGCCCGGTCATTGAAGGCAATCAGCACCTCGCCGTTCGTGGCAGCCGCAACCTATGTCGGACTACTGATCCTGCTGCTGTTCGTGGCCGTATCGTCGCTATCCGATCTTATCGGTCAGCGTAACGAACTCGCCGCGTCGTCGGCGATGCTGGCGCAGTTGGAGGGGCGCACGCCCAGAGCAGGCGGGGGGCCCGGTGAGACGATGCCGGCGGGCTCGGCCTATCTCGAAGGTGCCACGGTCACGGTTGCCGGCGCGACGCTGTTGCAGCGCGTGGCGGGTTCGGTGACGAAATTCGGCGGCAACGTATTGTCGACCCAGCTCGATGTTCCCAACACGCCTGCGAAGGCCGGCTTCATCAGCATGGTCGCGAGTTTCGAAATCGAGCAACAGCAACTGCAACAGGTGCTTTACGACCTTGAGGCCGGCATGCCGTTCTTGTTTATTGACCAGCTCGTCGTGCAGACCATCCTCGATGGGGCGAAAACGAACTCGGGCGAAGGCCCGGGCAAGCTGCGCGTGCTGCTGGGCGTCTCCGGACAGTGGCGGGGGGCCAAGTAATGCGTTTGGCAGTCATCGTCATGAGCTTCGCGTTGTCGGTCCAATCCATGGCGGCGGCCGCGCCTGATGCATCCGGCGATGCACTTGACGCTGGGCTATTGGATGACACGCGGCTGGGCGGACCCGTCCTGACATCGCCGCCACCTTCCGAACCGGTCACGACGGTGCGCACGGTTCCACCACCGGCGGCGCCGGTCCGGCCACTCAGTGCCAATCCGTTGTGGGGCATTCCGCTGACGCAACTGTCCAACACACGCGAGCGTCCGGTGTTCTCGCCCTTACGGCGACCGCCGCCCGTGGCCGTCACCGAGCCTGTCGTCACCAGACAACCTCCGCCGCCGCGGAAGAAAGAGGCCGAACCTCCGCAATTGTCGCTCGTTGGCACCATTGCCGGGGACGACGAAGGCTTCGGCATTTTCCTGGATCAATCAACCAATGCTGCGTTGCGGCTGAAAGTCGGCGAAGATTTTCAGGGCTGGAAGCTGAGTGCGATTCGCGGCCGGGAGGTCACGATGGAAAAGGACGAACAGGGCGCCGTGCTTACACTGCCGCCGCCAGGTGGCGAGGGGGGTGGTGAGGTCCATCTCGTCCCGGTGAGCACGATCAGAACGCCTTTGGTGACGCGGCGCTAGAGTTTCGATTTTGATTGAGTCAGAACCGAAGCTCTGGATTCTTGTTTCGACGCGTTTCTTCAGGCGAACCGGTATCCACCCTCGGATCAAGTCCGAGGGCATGCTTCGCTCCAAAACGCTCTCACTAGTTCATGCTGAGCCATCGCTGGAAGGCCGGCGTCAGCAGCAGGCCGAGCGCCAGGAACGGGCCGAATGGCATCGATGTCTGGCGCTTCATCTGGCGCCCGGCGAGTTGCAGGCTGCCGGCCGCCGCAAGCGCACTCAAGGTGGCAATCAACAGCAACGTTGGAATGCCTGTCATGCCGACCCAGGTCGCCGCGGCTGCGAGAAATTTGACATCGCCAAGCCCGAGCCCCTCGGCTTGTCGCAACAGAAAATAGAGGCGCCGCAACAGCAAGAAGATGACAGAAACCGCGGCAGCTTCACCGAGCGCCTCGAAGCCGTCTGTCGGGTTCCCGAAGACAATGGCTTGGGCAACACCAAGGACGGCAATCGCAAGATTCAACCCATCCGGAATGATGCCGTGACGAAGGTCGATCAGTGCCAGCGCGCAGCACATCGCGCCAAGGGCAACGTAGAATCCGAGGAACTGCACAGCTTCACTGGCGATTGGCATGAGCGCTACGATGAATAACGAAGTGTGTGAGTGCTTACCACAGAATTTCGTTCGTGCTCAGCAGCTCAATTTTCAAGCAACCGGCACAAGCAGGAGCGGTCTTTCGAGAATGTGATCGTCGGAAAAACTCTGCACAGCAGAAAACCGCAACGTGCAATCAGCCTGTCACAAAACCGCATAGGAAGCTGACAATATTTCCCGTCGCTGCGAGCGATAGCTGATGCGTGAATGACGGTGAATAAAATGCGAGTGGCGACATGCCTTGCTTTGCTGGTGATGTTGAGCGGTCTGCGTTCCGCAGACGCTAGCGTCCTTGATGAAGGCGCCGAGCGCTATCGGCCTTACATGATCGAAGGCATTGATAGCGCGTTGGCGGGTGCGCGAGCACTGCGTGAAAGGGCTGCAGTAAGGGATCTCGCGGGCGCGAAGAAAGCCTGGATTTCGGCTCGCGCCGGCTGGGAGCGCTCCGAAGTCTTTACGACCGGCTTTGTGCCTGAGCTTGACGCGAAGATCGACGCCTGGCCGAACGCCGACAGTGGGTTCCATGCCATCGAAGCGAAACTGTTCGGCGCAGGCCAGACCGACGTCGACAAAGATGCTGCCGCGTTGGTCGAACATCTGAACGATCTGCACGTCAAGCTTAAGGACATGCAGCTCACGCCCCAGGGCCTGCTGGATGGGACGGCCCGGCTCGCTTACGAAGTCGGGGAAAGCAAGGCCGATGGTGGCGAGTCTCGCATTAGCGGCACCTCGCTCGATGACATGCGTAACAACATCGCCGGCATCGATTTCGCCTATCACACGATTTTCTCCGCGGCCCTCAACACGGCGGACGGCAAGCTCGATGAAATGGTGACGAATCGAATCGAGCTGCTTGAAGCGATTGTCGCGGCGCCGGACTTGCCGCATGTCGATATCCCGCGGTTGCGACGCGCCAGCGAGGAGCTGGTGGTGGCGCTGCAGACTGCTTCGGCAAAGCTTGGACTGCAACGGTCGACGCTGGAGGCCCAGGTGCGATGAATTCGCCTTGGCTGCGGCTGACGGCGCTTGCGTCCGGTCTGCTTGTCGTTGCGTCGCTTGGACGCGCGCTGGCTTTTCCCGTCGACGGCAATCAGACTGTTCTGCCGACAAAGACCGAGCTGAACGAGGATGCGCTCGACAAGCCGCGCGAGGTGTTTCAATCCGAACGCACCGGTGCGAAATCGTACATGGTGAATCTCGGCGACCTCGCGTTCAATTCGCCGGCAATCCTGGGCGAGGTGGCACGGCAAGCCGGTGTGAGCTGCGGCACCTGCCACGTCAACGGCGTCGGCAACGCCAAATTCTTCATGCCGAAGATGTCGACGCGGCCCGGAAACTTCGATGTCACCGGCCCCTTGTTCAATCCGAAGGCGAACAATCTCGTGCTCGATCCCGTGAGGATTCCGAGCCTGCGCGGTGCGCGCTATCTCGCGCCCTACGGCAGCGACGGGCGATCGGCGTCGCTGCGCGACTTCATCCGCAATGTCATCGTGAATGAGTTCGCCGGGCCCGAGCCGTCGCCGGCGATCATCGATGCCATCGTCGCCTATGTTCAGGACGTCGACTTCCTGCCCAATCCGAGCCTCGGTCCCGGCGGCCGGCTGGTCGGCAATGTCAGCGAGTCCGAACGTCGCGGCGAAGCCTTGTTCTCCAAACCATTTCTACATGATCCCGGCTTGAGCTGCGCTGGCTGTCATGTCCCGTCGGCTGCCTTTGTCGACCACCAACAGCACGACGTTGGTTCCGGCGGACTGTTCAAGACGCCGACGTTGCGCAACGCGGATTTCAACGCACCCTATTTTCACGACGGTCGCTTCGACAGCTTTGATCAGGTCGTCGATCATTTCGACCGCACATTCGATCTTGGCCTGTCGTCGCAGGACAAGCGCGATCTCGTGGCCTATCTCACAGCGGTCGGAGATGGCGTGCAGCCCTATGAGCGCGACGACGCTGGCGCGACGCTGAAGGAAATCAATGACTTCAACATGGTGCTCGCGACCGCGATTCCCTCGGGCGATAAGGCGATTGTCGCGCTTGCCGTCGACACCATAGGCCAGGAGTTGCGCGAGCTCACTGAGCGATATCCTGATCGAAAGAACACCAGCGTGTCGGGCGGCGCGCAGCAGCGCGTCATGGCGCGCAACAGTCTCAAGGAACTCGTCCTTATGCTGCGGCGAATCGATATCGCCGTAAGCGAAGGCCGCAGTGCTGACGCCGCGACTGAGTTCAGGAACTATCGCTATCTCATGGCCGCGGCTGTCCCCGCGCTGCTCGCGGGTGCCGAACGATGGTCGCTGTTCAACCAAGATGTACATGATCAGCACTACGCGGCGCTGCGCCAGGTGATGCAGTCGAAACATCTGTCTCACTAGAGCATGATCCGGAAAAGTGGGCACCGGTTTTTCCGAAAAAGATCATGCTCAAACAAAGAGCTAAAGCGAGATGACGATTCGAAGAAAAGTCATCACGCTTTAGGCCACTGCTGCGAGGCACGAATTCGCCTCCGCGGAAATCCTCGCGCGATCGCATCGCGTGCATCACTTCCAACAATTCTTGTGCGCTGTCGTGCGATGCGAATGGCATCGGTCGCGATGCATGCATCGTCGCCGCAGATGCAGCGCAGAGAATTTTTTGAACGAGTCAAAATTTCTCGCGCGCTTTCACAGCAACGATAAGCGTGCGTCATGTTGCCGCATTAGACAATGTGTCGCCAACCACAACCTTTGGAGTCGATAATGACTTTCAATCATAAGAAGAACTGGCGAACCACCACGGCACTTTGCGTCATCTCAACAGTCGCTGTCGCAACAGCCGCCTATGCAGCACATTATCCCGGCGGACGAAGTGATTGGGACAAGCGCTCGCATCACAATCATTTCGCCCACGACAATCAGGGCAACGATCACGACGGGAACGGTCACCACGGTGACAACGGTCACGATAACAATGGCCACCATGGCGACCACGGTGACAAGGACAATGATCCGGCTGACAAAGTGAAGACCGCATCGCCGATCAAGCACGTCATCATCCTGATCGGCGAAAATCGCGGGCTCGACCACACGTTCGGAGTGTACAAGCCGAAGGGCAGGGGACAGACGATCTCCAACCTGCTGTCCAAGGGCATCGTCAACGAGGATGGCTCGCCCGGTCCGAACTTCGCGCAAGCCCAGCAATACTCGGTCGCCGCGCAGTCCTCTTTCTATATTGGTGCGCCGACGATCGCGAAGTCGCCCTACAGTGCGACCAATGCAATGCCGCAGCCGAACACGGCGGGCACGCCAACCGGGCAGAGCGATGCGTCACCTCCGTTCAAGACGATCGCCGAAGCCAGCGTCGAAAAGGATATGGATTCGAGCGACCTCGATATCCTCACGACCGGCTTCAGCGGCCTGCCGACTGGCGCGCTTGATACTCGCGTTCCCGGCGCTGGTCACTTGACCGGACCGTTCGCGCTGCAGGGTGAGCAGATCAGCGACGACGACTACACCGGCGACACCACGCATCGGTTCTATCAGGACTGGCAGCAGGAAGACTGCAGTGCGGCCAGCGCCACGAAGGCCAACAACTCCGGCTGCCTCAGCGACCTGTTTCCGTTCGTGATGGCGACCTACTCGACGTCCAACAAGAGCATGGCCAACTCGATGGGCTTCTACAATGCCCAGCAGGGGCAGGCCCCGATCCTGAAGATGCTGGCTGATCGCTTCACCCTGGGCGACAACTTCCACCAGTCGTTCCATGGCGGCACCGGCGCCAACCACTTCATGCTCGGCACCGGTGACGCGGGCTTCTGGAGCGACGGCAAGGGCAACCCGACCACGCCGCCTGCAAACCAGATCGCAAACCCGAATCCGGCGTCCGGAACGGTGAATCGCTACACGGTGGACGGCAACTTCAGCGATTGCTCGGACGTGTTCCAGCCCGGCGTCAAGCCGATCGTGACCTATCTGAACAATCTGCCGTATGCGGCCGAGCCGAACTGCAAGCCCAACCACTACTATATGCTCAACAACACCGATCCGGGCTATCTGCCGAACGGTGCGCTGGCGGGCGGAAGCAGCATGCCGCCGTCGTCGGTGCGGACCATCGGCGATGCCCTGATGGAGAAGAAGATCTCCTGGGCCTTCTATGGTGGTGCGTATAACGACGCCGTGGCGCTTTCGAACGCCGCGGTTGCCGCCAACCCGACCAATCCGGATCTCACCGCGGCTGCGCTCGCCGATCCGGCCCACGCGCTCGGTGTGGCCTACTGCCAGATCTGCAATCCGTTCCAGTATGCGACCTCGATCATGGCCAACCCGACCGTGCGTCAGGCTCACATCAAGGACACTGCCGATCTGATCACGGCGATCCAGAACAACACCCTGCCTTCGGTGTCGTTCGGCAAGCCGGATGGTCTGCTCGACGGCCACCCGCAAAGTTCGAAGGTCGATCTGTTCGAGGCCTATGCGCTGAATGTCCTGAACGCGCTGGACAACAATCCGGAGCTCAAGGCGGAGACCGCGGTGTTCATCACCTGGGACGAAGCCGGCGGCTACTGGGACTCGGGCTATATCCAGTCGATCGATTTCTTCGGCGATGGAGCGCGTATGCCGATCCTCATCCTGTCGCCCTATTCGACCGGCGGCAAGATCTACCACAACTACGGCGACCACGTTTCGCTGCTGAAGTTCATCGAACGTAACTGGAGCCTGCAGGCGCTGACGAACCGCAGCCGGGACAATCTGCCGAACCCGACATATTCGCGGAACAACGAATATGTGCCGACCAACAGCCCCGCGCTTGCTGACATGTTCGATGCGTTCGACTTCAGCAAACCGGTCACGCTGTCCTATACCGAATAACTAAACAGCGTTCCAAGAACGACAGATCTGAAGATGGTGCCGATCGAACCGATAGTTCGGTCGGCACCACCGCATTTTTTTGCGCCGCGCCGAGGTTTTCCGATGGATCGAGACCGGATGACTACGTTGGGGAACAAGAGGCTGCGAGCATGCCTGCTTGCCTTGGTCGGTTCGGCGCTCGCCGGCGTTTCAGCATCGGCGCAGCAGTTTTCCGCCGACCTTGTCACCAGGCAGGGTGAGAAGGTCGTGCGGGTGGGAAGCCAGCGCGTGTCTGAAAGCAAAGTGAGGATAGAGACGACCGATTTCGCCGATGGCTTCTTTCTGGTCGATGGGGCAAAGCCTGCGGCCACTTTCGTGCGGCCGCATGCGAAAGTGTTCATGGACGCGATGCAATCAAGTCCGCTTACGCAGATGTTTGTCCCGGTCGATCCTGACGAGCCCTGCCGGCAGTGGCGGGCAATCGCGTCGCTGGCGGCGCCGGTGGATCCCGATAGATGGCATTGCGGGCGCGACGGGGAAGGAACAGTAGGAGATCGCAAGGCGGACACCTATCGGATCGTCGCGGCTTCCGGCGGCGGCTTTGTCGGATGGGTCGACCGGGAGCGCAAGTTTCCGGTGCAGATCGAGACCGTGGACGGGACGATGATCGCCGTCGAGAACATCCGCGACGAGCCGCAGCCGGCACAATCGTTCGAAATTCCCCCCGGCGCGCGCAAATTCGATCCGCGGGCGTTGATCGATCGCATCCGGCAGAGCGACGTATGGGTCGCTCCGCCTGGCGCGGAGTGAGCGGCTACTGCGATTGCTTGGCTGTCGATTGCAGCATCCGTCCAAGCGCCGCATAGTGCGACTGGTGAATATTGGCATTGAACAGCGACCAGGGTTCGGCCTTTTTCAACGCGACCGGGACGTCAAAGGTCGCGAGCATCGAGAAAGTCTCGTATTCGGCCATGGCCTCGTCGAGATGGCCGGCAGCGACCGCAAGATCAATCCGGCGCAGATTGAGCACCAGGTCCTTGACGGCGGTGCGTGCCGCGAGCCGTTCTTCCTGACCCCCGACCGAAGCATACCTGATGTCCGGAATATGCTCGGTCAATTCACGCAGCTCGGCGCCTACGCCAGTGACCGCCAGCGAGACCACGGCTGTATCCGCGGCGGGAATGGCCAACTCGAGGACGCTCGCCAGTTCACGCACTTCCTTCATCCGGATCGCCACGCCGTCCTTGTCGAAGGGGCGGTCGCCGTCGCCGATCGCGGTCAGATAGGCGACGAGGTTCTGCGTGTCCTGCGATGAGAGACCGAGATCGAATATGCGGTCGAAATGTCCGACCACTTCTTCATAGGTGTCGTACCGGCCGTCGTGGAAGTAGGGCGCGTTGAAGTTGGCGTTGAGCAAGGTCGGTGTCTTCACCAGACCGCCTGAGCCCACGTCGTGGCGGGCCTGGTCGGTGAAGACACCCGTTGGAACATGGCAGGTGGCGCAGTTGAGTTGGGGTTGGTGCGGAAACGGCTTGAAGAACAGTTGCTCGCCGTGGCGCTCGGCAGCACTCGCCTGTGCGGTAAGCATGCCGCCGGGCGCGAGCCTGGGATTGGGTAGAAAATCGATGTCGTTGATGTAGGCGACAAGGCCGTCCAGGACGGCATCGCTCGGTCGCGGCCCCTGAAACTCATTGACGATCACATTATATATGAAGTCACGCAGCGAGGTTATGCGGCCGTCATGCCCGTAAGGCGCCAGGAAGCGCGCGCCGCGCAGGCTGGGGATCCGGACCGGATCGAGAATGCTGTTGAATGCCTTTGGATTGAACATCAGGCTGGTGGTGTCGAAGGTGCCGGGGCGCGAGGAGGCACCGGGAACGAACAGTTTCGGATTCGATGTCCCGTTGACGTGACAGGTGCCGCAGCTCATTTCCGCCTGTCGCGCCTTGCCGCCCAGGATGGAAGGCGAGTTGAATGCGAGATCGCCAAGGTTGACCAAATAGGACTTGTGCCCGCCCATGGCCTCCGAGTGGAACAGTTCGCGCGGCTTCGCCAGCGCTTCCTCGGAAAACTCCGTCCCGCTCGGCAAGACCGTCTGATCACCGCCCAGCGGAAACGCCTCTATCTGCAAGGGGACGAGCACCGCAACTAGCGCGATCAGCACAATCAAAGCGCACGAAGTGATGCGATGCGTGGCAGTCGCACGATTTCGGTGCGAGCGGCACGCAAGAATGTCCTTGGTCATCACGACAAAGCCCCTGCAGCAATTTATTAGTTGGGCGGTCTGTGAACAGCAGATGTCGCACAGATGACAGTGTCCCTGCTCGCGAGACCGCAGCAGGATTGGATAGACAAAACTTGTCGTCGGTTTGATGACACTCAGATGGCAGAGCACACCTCGATATCCGTCTAAGAATGGCGCTGAGGTCTCAGCGTGTGCGCGACTCTCACATTGTCGGAAAACAGTCATCGGATCGAAATGTGCGGCAGTTAGCCTCACTTGCGTTTCATTCCATCTTTGCTCTCAGGGGAGAAAACCATGCGGCTTTGGGGAGCCATTCCCGCGCTCACATTGGCTGTTGGTGCGATCGCTGTCGCGCCGGTGGCCAAGGCAGAGAATCTCGTCGACAAGATCGTCGACCAGTTCAAGCACAACAACGGCGACGACTTCAGACATCATGATCATGACCATGATCATGGTCACCATGATCGGGACGATCTGCTGAAGGCATACAAGCATGTCGTAATTATCTATCAGGAAAATCACAGCTTCGATAACCTCTACGGCCACTGGGGCGCTGTCGGCCGTGACAACATCAACGGCGTTTCCGACGCCGATCAGCCGCACACGCTGCAGGTCCGCCAGGACAGCAAGACGGTCTACACCTGCCTGTTGCAGAATGACGTCAACCTGACCTCGCCCTCGCCGTTGCCGACGAGCTGCACCGACAACGGAAGCTCGGTCGCGATCCTCAGCGCCTTCAAGAACAAGCCGTTCGAAATCAACGACTTCATTCCGACTTCGGCAACCACCTGCCCGAAGCCGATCGGCGCGTTCGCGGCTCACGGCTTCCTCAACGGCACCGGCTTGCCCGGCGGCTGCACGGAAGACATCGTGCATCGCTTCTACAGCGAGCAGTATCAGATCAATGGCGGCCGGCAGAACCGCTACATGACCGGCAGCGATGCTTCGGGTCTTGTGATGGGCTATTACGACACCAAGAAGCTGCCGATCTACCGCTATCTGCACGATCGCGGCGCGCCGAATTACGTGATTGCCGACAGCTTCTTCCAGGGCGCCTTCGGCGGTTCGTTCCTCAACCACCAGTTCCTGGTCGCGGCTGCCGCTCCGCAATTCGTCGGCGCATCCAACGACGGCAGCGCCACCGACCTGCACTCCATCGTCGATGCCAACGGCATGCCGACCAGCACGCCGCTTTACACCCCGCTCTCCACGGTGAAGGATGCGCAACTGACCGCCAAGTGCAGCCAAGCCGGTCTGCCGACCGGGCTCGCCTGCGGCGACTATGCCGTCAACACCACCCAGCCGTTCTATCAGCCTTATTCGCCCGGCACGGCGGATGCCCGGCGCCTGCCGCCGCTCAACACGCCCAACATCGGCGATCGGCTGTCGGCCAAGCGCGTCGACTGGGCCTGGTATTCGGGCGGCTGGTCGAACGCCAATGGTGACGTCGGCGCTTCGGGCTGGACCAACGGAAACGGCACCACCTGCACCGATCCGAACCATCTGCCCACGGCGGTTTTCCCCAACTGCGCCGACGTGGACTTCCAGTTCCACCACCAGGCGTTCAACTACTTCGCCAACTACGCGCCCGGCACGAAGGCCCGCAAGGATCATCTGAAGGATGAGGCGGAGTTCATCCAGGCGGCAAAGAACGGCAGGTTGAAGGACGTCAGCTTCATCAAGCCGATCGGCGAAGAGAACGAGCATCCTGGCTACGCCAGCGAGGCCGAGGGCAGCCAGCATCTGGTTGATCTGGTCAAGGCGATCACCGAGGGACCGGATGGCAAGGACACCCTCATCGTCATCACCTATGACGAGTTCGGTGGTCAGTGGGATCACGTCCCGCCGCCGCCCCACAATCGTCGCGGCGACGATGCGAAGGCTGCGGACCAGTGGGGACCCGGCACCCGTATCCCGGCGCTCCTGATCTCCAAGCGCTTCGAGAAGTCGGGCGTCGCCCACGAGGATTACGATACGACCTCGATCCTCAAACTGCTCGAGAAGCGCTTTGATCTCGATCCGGTCGTGACCCGGCCAGTGCGCAGCCTCTCAGTGGCGCTTAAGGCCGGCGATTCCGATCGGCACTGAAGACAGTCTGGAAGACGAGCTGGCCCGCATCTCCATCAGGTGCGGGCCAGTTGATTCAAGCTCTGTCGGCGCGATGGATTCTCTCACGCCTCGCGGCCCCGTAGGATGGATAGAGCGCAGCGAAACCCATCGCGATGGAGCAAGCCGCGCGATGGGTTTCGCTGCGCTCTACCCATCCTACAACTGTCGCCCCGCGAAGGCGGGGACCCATAACCACAGGGAGGTGTTGTGGCGCAAGCAAGCGGTTGCAGCTGAGCACATCACAAACGCCTGTGGTTATGGGTCCCGGGTCAAGCCCGGGATGACGGGGAGAGTTCTGATTCAAATATCAAACAGCTCTCCGCCGTCATCGTCCGCGAAGGCGGACGATCCAGTATTCCAGAGGCGCCTGAGCTTGATCGAGAGGCCGCGGGATACTGGATGTCCCGCCTTCGCGGGGCATGACGATGGAGTTGGAGAGAAGATATGCGTCCGCATTCTCGCGGCACGTTATGCCCGAGCTTTGCATCTCGTTCCACCCTCTCATTGAGCAGAGGGCGCAGGGAAAGCCGGGTGCCGGTTGCACCCGTGGGTCCCGTGCAAAAAAAAGCACGGGGGTAGGACCACAGGTTCAACCGAAGCATTCCGGCTTTCCCTGCGCGATGGTGTTACGGCTTACTTCGTGCTCTCCCCGGTGACCGGGCTTTCTTGCCACCGTCATCTCAAGCGCGAACTTGTTCGCGCGAAAAACTTAGCGCCAGCGTCGGGGCGCCAGGACCACACGACTTCGCCGTCCGTGATGCGCGCGCTCGTCAGTCACGCACATCGCGTCCACCGCATCTCACCGCAACGTTCGTGACGATCGCGAGCCGCCCCTCATCCGCCGTGAGACGCGCGGAGTCATAGTCGTGATTTGCCCGACGGGTTAAGCGGTTTATTTTTCGCTGCACGGCTGGACGGGGCAAATCACGTTGGAATCGCTTGGATATTTCGCGCTGCCGCGCATGCAATATCGCCCCCTCATAGTAAGGAGCGCGTCTCCAGACGAATACCGTTCGCGAGCACACCCGCCGCTCAGGCCGCCCAAGGTCTCTCCGACTGCAGCATCTTGAGTTCGGCAGCGACCTGCCGCAGTTCGTCGGCCAGACGGGTGTTGTGGATCCGGATTTCCCGTCTTGGCGAGAGGTCGGCAATCAGCGTGCTTTCCGCGGCTCTGCGCTCGAGCTGCTCAATCCGTTCGTCGAGTTCATTCATGATGCAACCCGCCCGATGCTCCGAGGCCAAGCAGCGTGGCAGCATTTTGGAACCGGCGCACTAACCTGTGCAACTCGGATGCGAATTGATCGCTGCGGGCCGATCTTCCTAGCTGGACGCGCCGGTATGGGCGTCCTCAATGCGTTATGGCGGGGTTGCGTTGGGCGGCGCCCTCACGCGTTATTTCGCCGTAGTCACCGTTGGGATAGCGTCAAGCTTCGCTATGTGCATGGTTTTTGCCACGCCAAATCAGGCCCTGACAGAACAGCGAGAGCCGCCGCCCCATGAGTGAAGTCGGATCGGAATCAGCGGACGGTAGACGTCGGGCCAAGGCACCGTTGATCATCGGCGTCGGAGCGTCTGCCGGTGCGATGGACAGTATCGAGCGGTTCTTCTCGAGGCTGGCGCTCAATTCCGACCAGGCCATCGTGTTGGTGTTGCAGCGCCGCGAGGCGTTCGACGACGGACGGCTGCGAGAGATGCTGCAGCGACCGGAAGGCAGCCGGCTCTCCGAGATCCAGGACGGCGCCATGATCGAAGGCGGCACGATCTATCTTTGCCCCGTCGACAGGATCGCCACGATCCAGGGCGGTCGTCTTGCGATCCGCGGGGCCGCGCAGGCGCCAGGCGAACGCGCCACGATCGACAGCTTCCTGGTATCGCTCGCGGAGGAGCGCGCCGAGGAGGCGATCGGGGTCGTCCTTGCCGGGACTGGCGGCGACGGGACGCTGGGCGTTGAGACCCTGAAGGACCATGGCGGGCTGGCCATCGCCGAGCGGGTCGCTGGCGATCATGTCGATCAACTCGCCGACAGCAATCATGCGGCCGCGATCGCCGATTACGTGCTGCCGCCCGATCAGATCCCCGAGCACATCCAGATCTATGCCCGCCATCTGCGGCGGCTGGAGGAGAGGCAGGGGTTTGAAGTGCCCCCGGCCCGCGTCGCCGACAACAAGGAGAATAATCCCAATGCGCTGGTCAGGCCCGAGCACGTCGAGCGGCTGGAAAGCGAATTGCTGACGACGCGCGAGCGGCTGCAGGCCACCATTGAGGAGCTCGAAAGCACCAACGAGGCGCTGAAATCCTCCAACGAGGAATATCAGGCGCTGAACGAGGAGCTGGCAACCGTCAATGGCGAGCTGGCGCACCGGGTCAAGGAGCTGGCGCGCGCCACCAGCGATCTGAAGAACTTCTTTGAAGGCACGCAGATCGCGACCGTATTCCTCGACAATGACCTCAAGGTGATGAATTTCACGCCCGCGATCACCCAGGTGCTGCATCTGGTCGAAACCGACGTCGGCCGGCCGATCGCGCAGATCAAGGCGCGCATTCCGATCGAGGAGCTCTATGACGACGTTCGCCGCGTGCTGCGTACGCTCGCCAGCGCCGAGCGCGAACTAAGTGCGCCCGACAGCGGCACGCGCTACGTCGTCCGCATCCTGCCGTACCGGAGTATCGGCAATTTCATTGCCGGCGTGGTCATCACCTTCATCGACGTCACCGCGATCACGCGCGCGGAGGAGCGGCAGCGGCTGCTGCTCGCCGAGCTTCAGCACCGCGTCCGCAACACGCTCGGCGTGATCCGCTCGATCGCGCGCCGCTCCGCCGAAACCAGCTCGAGCGTCGACGAATATGCCGCCCATCTCGACGGCCGCCTGAACGCATTCGCACGGACCCAGGCGCTGGTGATCCGCGACCCCGAAGGCGGCGTCGATCTCGAATACCTCGTCATCGAGGAGTTGCTCGGCTATAATGCCCGCGAAGGCGAGCAATTGCGCGTCTCCGGCCCGCAAGTGCGTTTCCAGTCAAAGGCCGCGGAAACTTTCGCGCTTGCCCTCCATGAACTTGCGACCAATGCGCTGAAATACGGTGCGCTGAGCCAGCCTTCAGGGCGCATCGAGATAAGCTGGCGGATCGACGAGGCGGTCAATCCGCCACGGCTGGTTTTCGACTGGCGCGAGCGGAACGGCCCGTCCGTCGCGCCGCCGCCGCGCAAGGGTTTTGGCACCGAACTGCTGGAGCGGACGCTGGCGTTCGAGTTCAAGGGACAGACCATGATGATGTTCAATGCTGGCGGCCTTCACTGCACCATCATCATTCCCTTGAGCCGGCGAACCATCCACACGCCGGTACTGGACAGCTAGATGCATCCCCCACCCGTCGAGGGAATTCTGGCGCAGCCGGTGATCCGGCGACTGAATGCGCTGCGGCCCTTGTCGGACGAGGGTGTCGCTGCGCTGGAACGGGCGATACGCGAGGGCATGCAGCATGTCGGCGCGGGCGAGGACCTGATCTGCGAGGGCGATGCGGTCCACGGCGTGCGGATCATCCTGTCGGGCTGGCTGTGCCGCTACAAGACGCTGGAGGACGGCAGGCGCCAGATCGTCAATTTCATCCTGCCGGGAGAGACCTGCGACGCCTACACCTATCTGCTACCGGTGATGGATCATTCCATCGCGAGCCTGACGCCAGTGGTCTATGCCGAGGTCAAACGCGCGCAGTTCGAGGCGCTGGTCGCGGACGACCGTTCGGTCGCGGAGGCGTTCTGGTGCGAGACGCTGGTGAGCAGCGCGATCCAGCGCGAATGGGCGATCAATCTCGGCCGTCGGCTGGCGCTCGAGCGCGTAGCGCATCTGCTATGCGAGATCTATGAACGGTTGCGGCCGGTCGGCCTGATCGACGGCAATTCCTGCGCCTTTCCGGTGACCCAGATGGATCTGGCCGACGCGACCGGCCTCTCGGTGGTCCATCTCAACCGCACGCTGCAGGACTTGCGCAGCTCCGGCCTGATCCTGCTGCGCGAACGGACGCTGACGATCACCGACCTGGATGCGCTCAAGAGCACGGCGCTGTTCTCGCCGAACTATCTTTATCTCTATCGGGCGTGAGCCGCGCCGGCATGCCATTTTAGGAACCGGGAACTGGTTCCCTTCGTTGAATGGTCAGCTTGAGTATGATCCGATCAGGCTGAATCTTCACCTCTCCCGCTTGCGGGAGAGGTGGAGGCCGCCTTCGGCGGCCGTCCTTAGAGAACGCCGAAGCGGAGCCTCGGCTATGGCGTTGCGCCGGGTGAGTGAACCTCCTCCGAATGAGTGGACACCTGTAGTAGGCTCATTGAGCCCGGAGGTGTTGAATGGAACGTCAACGTCGGTCATTTACCGAAGAATACAAGCGCCAGACCGTCGAGCTGGTGTTGTCGAG
>NZ_JBVAPG010000114.1:0-27055 GCF_055413685.1 Bradyrhizobium sp. LeoA1Lang
GACATCTTCGCCTTCATCGAAGGCTTCTACAATCGAACGAGGCTCCATTCCGCCATCGGATATGTCGCGCCGATCGAGATGGAGCTAAAAGCTGCTTAAACCCGTCCACTTTTTCGGGGGAAGATCAGAGGTGTTCAACCAAATCATAAACCACTCAACAACGAGAGCGCTTCATGACCGCCACAGACTACGTCATCCCCGCCCCGCCGCAGGCTTCGCTCCCCGTCATCGGCGAGACGAAATCCTTCCCCGTCCGCCGCATCTGGTGCGTCGGGCGCAACTACCTCGAACACATCAGGGAGATGGGCAATGACGAGCGCGCGCCGCCCTTCTTCTTCGCCAAGCATGCCGACATGCTGGTGCCGGATGGTGCCACGATCCCCTACCCGCCGCTGACCAAGGACCTGCACCACGAGGTCGAACTGGTGGTCGCCATGAAGAGCGGCGGCCTCAACATTCCCGCCGACAAGGCGCTCGACCATGTCTATGGCTATGCCGTCGGTATCGACCTCACCCGCCGCGATCTGCAGATCGCCTCGCGCAAGAAGGAGCGTCCCTGGGAGATCGGAAAGTCCTTCGACTACTCTGCGCCCTGCTCCGCGCTGCAGCCGGCCTCCAAGATCGGCCATCCATCAAAGGGCAAGATCTGGCTCACCGTCAACGGCAAGGAAACCCAGAAGGGCGATCTCACCGAACTGATCTGGAACGTGCCCGAGATCATCTGGCAGCTCTCCCAGCAGGTGAAGCTCGCCGCCGGCGACCTCATCATGACGGGAACGCCGGCCGGCGTCTCCCAGCTCCAGCCCGGCGACAGGATCGAATGCGGCGTCGACGGCGTCGGCACGCTGAAGGTCTCGATCGGCCAGCCGGAGTAGTTCACTCCGGCGCTAACCACGCCCACCGCCGTCATTCGGGGCGCGCGCAGCGCGAGCCCCGGAATCCATCGGGCGGCAGATGACGGCAGAGAAATGGATTCCGGGCTCGATGCTTCGCATCGCCCCGGAATGACAGCCCCGTTGTTGCTAAGCTTCGTAGCCCGGGTGGAGCGCAGCGTAACCCGGGGGCCGCACTCGACGTTGGTTCAGAGGTCCCGGGTTGCGCTGCGCTCCACCCGGGCTACGGCACTGGATTCTTGGTTTGACGCGTTTTCTTTACGCCAACCGATGTCCACTTCGAACGCGCTCTACTGCCTCTCCAACCCCTGCGATGCGCTCGGGCCGAGATGCGTCTTCTCGTACTCCAGCCACAGCTCAAGCAGGGACATGAACATCACCACGGCGCCCGCGATGATGCTGAAATGCATTGCGCGGGTGTGCGCGAAGCCGAGCAGCCAGGGTGACACGATCAGCCAGCCCCCAACGAGCAGGTTGACCCATTCTTCCCAAACGGAAAATGCAATGATCGCCGCCAGCGACAGGATCGCAATCGCCGCGCCGCTCGCCTGCAGATCGATCGCCGCCGTGGGGTTGGCACGGACAAACATCCACGGCGCCGCAAGCAGGAAGATCGCTGCCGCCAGATTGTAGAGATCGAGCGCCGATTCATTCCGCCATTTCAACATGCCCTTTCCTCCATCGCTGCCTTATGCCCGCCGGTCATGCGCGTCGGCCGCATTGATGTCCTTTCCGGTGTAGTCGGTCATCAGCGCAGTCGCGACCAGCGTGATGACGGCGCAGATCGCGATATAGATCGCGATTGCGGTCGCCGACTGGTACATGCCGAACAGCCAGGCCGCGATCAGCGGCGCCGGACCGCCGGCGATCACCGACGCGAGCTGATAGCCGAGCGATGAGCCGCTGTAGCGCAGGCGTCCGGTAAAGCTCTCCGCAATCAGCGCGGCCTGCGGCCCGTACATCATGTCATGCGGGATCAGCGACAGGACGATCGCAAGGAAGATGATCGTCGGCGATCCCGTGTCGAGCATCGCGAAGTAGATGAAGCCGAAGATGCCGGTCACGACGGCACCGATCATATACATGTTCTTGCGGCCGATCTGGTCGGACAGATGCCCGAACAGCGGGATCGAGACGAACGACAGCACCGAAGCCGAGAGCACCGCGGTCAGGAGGAAGTCGCGCGAGACGTGCAGCGTGGCAATGCCGTAGGAAAAGACGAAGGCGGTGAAGATGTAGAACGGCGCCTGCTCGGCCATGCGCGCGAATGCCGACAGCAGGATTTCCTTCGGATACTCCCTGATCACCGTCAGCATCGGCGTGCGGTCGACTTTTTGCTCGGCCTGTAGTTTGCTGAACACCGGCGTTTCCAGAATGCCGAGCCGGATGTAGAGGCCGACGCCGACCAGGATGAGACTGAGCGCGAACGGAATGCGCCAGCCCCAGGCGAGGAACTGGTCCCCCGCCATCTGGCTGAACGCCAGTACCGCAAGATTGGCGAGGAACAGGCCGCAGGGCACGCCGAATTGCGGCCATGACGCGATAAAGCCGCGGGAGTGGTTGTCGCGCGCCCACTCCATCGACATCAGCACCGAGCCGCCCCATTCGCCGCCGACACCGACGCCCTGGATGAATCGCAGCGCCGTCAGGATCACCGCACCCCAGATGCCGATGCTCGCATAGGTCGGCACCACGGCCACCGCCGCGGTCGCCAGACCCATCAGGAGCAGCGTCGCGATCAGGGTCGATTTACGGCCGATACGGTCGCCATAATGCCCGAAGATCGCAGCACCGATCGGCCGCGCGATGAAGCCGACAGCATAAATGGCAAATGCCTCCAGCGTGCCGACCCAGGGGTCGGAGTGCGGGAAGAACAATTTTGCGAAAACCAAACCGGTGACGGTGCTGTAAAGGAAGAAATCATACCATTCGATCGCGGTCCCAATCGTGGAGGCGATGACGGCGCGCCGAAGCTGGCGCTGATGCTCGGATGGAGTCAGTTGGGTGGCGTCGAGGCCGAGCGTTGCCATAGGAGCATCTCCCTCGGACAAGCCCCCGGCAAATTTCACTTTGTGTGCCTTGTTGGATCATAAACGATACGACGCGACAAAGGTTCCATCCGACAAGAACGTCAAGGCTTGAACTTTAGTCGACGGGTGCGAGCATCGTAGGGCGGATCGGCTGGATCGAAGGCGAACACAAACCGCTTGTGTCCTCGCGAGCATCGCGCCGCTTCATTCCTGCGCGGGGCGCAGCGATGCCCCGGGCACGGCAAGAAGCTGACAGAAATTTAATGTGGCCGCGGGATGTAGAGCCTTTTCCGTCACGCACTCAGCGAGTTAATACCAAAGAAAAAGAACGACGGGATGGAAGCAATGAAGCGAGGAATTGTCGTTTTCGCCTGTCTCTGTGCCCTTTCCGGCGCCGCCTACTTTGCCGTGAGCAAGTGGGGAATTCGGCACGAGAGCTTGAGTCTCTATGATCAGACCCGACAACGGCTGTTGCCGGTCGATCTTGCCGTGCGTGCGGACTACGAGATGAAGGCCAATGCCGGATTCTGGAAACTTCCGGTCGCGATCATCAGCAACGGCAACACGGTCAAGAACACCGAATATTCGTTCCTGGAAAACGTGCTGGCTGCGGATGGATATCTGGTCGCCAGCATCCAGCAGGATATTCCATCCGACCCTCCGCTGGTGACGAGGGTGGGACTACCCTACGTGGGCAGGATTGGCGTCTACGAGAAGGGCGAAGCCAACATCGGCTTTGTGCTCGCGAAGCTGAAGGCGCTTGAGCCCAATGCCGTCTACGATCATCTGACCCTCGTCGGCCATTCGAACGGCGGCGATATCGCCATGTACTACGCCAAGCAACATCCCGAACTGGTGTCAAAGGTGATCACGCTGGACAATTTGCGCGTTCCCTTCGTGCTTGACCACAGACTTAAGATCCTGTCGTTCCGCTCGAAAGACCCCAACTTCAAGACCGATCCCGGCGTGTTGCCGGCCCCTGAACAGGCCAAGAAGCAAGTTATCGATGTCATCAATACGCAATTCCGGCACACTGACATGTGCGACCGAGGACCTTATTCCGTCAAGCACAGGATCCAGGCTACGCTCAACGAGTTTCTCACCAAGGGCGGCAGCAGCGAACTTGCGCCTGCGCCGATCGACAGTCCGCTCGTTGTCAACGCCGCTGCAGCGCTTCCCTAGATCATGATCCGGAAAAGGACCGTAGGGCGGATTAGCGAAGCGTAATCCGCCCTACACGCTCCGGATCCATCACCGCAATGCGGACACCACGACCAGGCCGAGGATCAGCACCGTCAGCGAATATTTCAGCGTGTAGTACACGTTGCGGTTCCACTCCTTGACCTTGCGGCTGGCGAGATGGACCTCGTAGAGCTTGCCGAACACTTTGTTGAGCACGCCGACATGCTCGCCGTCCACGTTCTGCGTGGCGGAGGCCTTGACGATGTGATGGCTGACCCAGCGGTTGATCGCGGTCATGAAGCCATACTTCATTGGGCGCTCGACGTCGCAGAACAGGATGATGCGGTTGACGTCGGTCGCGTTCTCGGCGTGATGGATGAAGGTCTCGTCGAACATGAAGGCCTGGCCGTCGCGCCAGACGCATTCCACGCCGTCGACGATGATCCGGCACTTGTTCGAGTTGGGGGTGACCAGCCCGAGGTGATACCGCAGCGAGCCGGCAAAGGGATCGCGGTGCGCGCCGAGCTTGCCGCCGGGCGGCAGCATTGCAAACATCGCGCCGTGCACGGACGGAATCGAATTCAGCAATTCCACGGTCTTCGGGCACAGCGTGCGCGCCGACGGCAGGAAGTCGTCATACCACTTCAGGTAAAAGCGCTTCCAGCCGCTCTTGAAGAACGAATAGAAGCCCCAATCGTTGTTCTTCGCGGCCGCGCGGATAAAGCCCTCGTCGAACAGTTGCACCGCCTCTTCGCGGATCGTCTCCCAGTTCTCGCTCAGCTTGGCGAGTTCGGGAAATTTCTCGACCGGGATCACCGGCGTGTTCGGGATAGCCGAGCCCGCATACATCAGCACATTGTAGGGGGCGAGATAGGTCGAGTGATCGCCGAGCTGACGGGCAAAGCGCAACCGCTCGCGGCCGCGGAAATGCACATAGATCGTTGATGCCGCCAGGATGTAGAGAATAACAAGCTGCGGCGCGAATACCGTTTTCAGCATATCAGTCCCTGCCGTGGCCCCCAACAACGTCCTGCGTCTATATAGCGCAAGCGGGTCCCGCAAGCCAATCCTGGAGGGGGCTTCCGGATCGCGCCGGCCTGCGCACAGAGATAAATTTTCCGTGCAATTTCAAAGCGAATCGGGCGGTCCAGTCCCTTTTCACCAAAATTTTCCCCTTAACCCGTCGGGCAAATCACCTCTATAACCCCGCGCCATCTCACCCGATGAGAGGGGCGGATCGCGATCGTCACGAACGCGCGGTGGGATGCGGTGGACGCTGACGTTGCGACTGACGAGCGTGACATCAGCGGACGGCGAAGTCGTGTGGTCCTGGCGCCCCGACGCTGGCGCTAAGTTTTTCGCGCGAACAAGTTCGCGCGGGAAGTGACGGTGGCAAGAAAGCCCGGTCACCGGGGAGAGCGCGAAATAAGCCGTAACACCATCGCGCAGGGAAAGCCGGTGTTGCTCCGGTTGACCTGTGGTCCTACCCCCGTGCTTCTTGTTGCACGGGGCCCATGGGTGCAACCGGCACCCGGCTTTCCCTGCGCCCTCTGTTCAATGAGAGGGTGGAAGGTGATGCAAAGCTCGGACGCAAATGCGCCGCGAGAACGCGGAGTCACGTCCTCGCCGCTGTTTGAAATTCAAATCAGAAAGCCTCCCCGTCATTGCGAGCGCAGCGAAGCAATCCATCGCGCCGCGTGTGGAGGCATGGATTGCTTCGCTGCGCTCGCAATGACGTCGAGAGAGTATGCCAAGCGCGCGGGTGCGTAGGGTGGGCAAAGCGACTGCACGCGCCGACGCTTAGACGGACTCCAGCGCAAGCGTGCCCACCATCACGAGCGGAATGCTTGATGGTGGGCACGCTTCGCTTTGCCCACCCTACAGGACTGCAACCGCTTGCTCACGCCGCAACACCTTCCTGTGGTTATGGGAATCGTAGGATGGGTAGAGCGGAGCGAAACCCATCATTCACGGCGCGTGCTTCATCGCGATGGGTTTCGCTCCGCTCTACCCATCCTACGGGACGACATCGTCAGGCGCGCATCGCCTGCAGGCCCTTGAAGGTGAGGCGCTTGGGGTCCTTGATGCCGGCGAGGTAGAGGCGGCGGATGAAGGCAACGGCGGCGTCGCGGTCGCAATCGGTCAGCGCCACGAGGGCATCGACGGCAATTCGCTGGGCGTCCATGGGCTTCCTCTTGCTATCAGCAGCCACAGGCCGTGCAGCGTAGGGCATCTCGGTTAATCCGGCGTTAACCGTCGCGGCAGAATGGCTGATTCGGCAGGAAGCCCGAATCCGCAAAACTACCCATGGGACGTTAAGGCGCAGGTTTCGCGAGGACAGCGAGGATTGTCACGAATACTGCATCACGCCGTCATCCACCTTGCCATAGCGCAGGGAGACGATGTCGAGCGCATAGTTCTGGTAGAGCCGCCACGGCCGCTTCGAGCCCTGCTTGGGCAGTTTGGCGATCGAGCGCTGGACATAGCCGGATGAGAAATCCAGCGCCGGCAGCGCCTCGATCGAGGGATCGAGATTATGCGCCACGCATTGCCTGAAGCCGTGCCGGTCCATGTAGTTGATCAGACGGCAGCCATATTCGCAGGTGAGGTCGCATTTCAGCGTCCAGGACGCGTTGGTGTAGCCGAGCGTCGCAGCGAGGTTCGGCACATCCGAATACATCATGCCCTTGTAGCTCAGCGTATTCGCGAAATCGACCTTGCGGCCGTCGACGCTGACCTCGACGCCGCCGAGCACCTGCAGGATCAGGCCGGTGGCGGTGATGATGATATGGGCCGGAAGCTCGCTGCCGTCCTCTAGGCGAATCCCGTTCCTGGTGAAGGTGTCGATCCGGCTGGTGACGACGGAGGCGCGCTTCTCGCGGATCGACTTGAACAGGTCGCCGTCAGGCACAAGGCAGAGCCGCTGCTCCCAGGGATTGTAGCGCGGCGTGAAATGCGTGCCGATGTCGTAATCCGGACCGAGCGCCATCTTGATGCCGCCGAGGATGAGCTCTTTGGCGCGCTCCGGCTTGCGGCGGCAGAGCTGGAAGAAATACATGCCGAGCAGCACGTTGCGCCAGCGGATCAGATGATAGGCGAGCTTGGCCGAGAGATTGCGCCTGAGCTTGTTGGCGAGCGCATCCTCCGCCGGACGCGCCACCACATAAGTCGGCGAGCGCTGCAGCATGGTGACATGCGCGGCCGTCTTGGCGAGCTCCGGCACCAGCGTCACCGCGGTTGCCCCCGAGCCAATCACGACGACGCGCTTGCCGGCATAGTCGAGATGCTCGGGCCATTTCTGCGGATGAACGATCTGGCCCTCGAAGTCGGCGGCACCAGCAAATTCCGGCGTGTAGCCTTCCTCGTATTTGTAATAGCCCGAGCACATGAAGAGGAAATTGCAGGTGAAGCGCACGATCTCGGCCGCGCCCTCGCCTGCCCTGCGCTCCGCCTCGACGGTCCAGCGCACCTGTTCGGACGACCACGAGACGCACTTGACGCGATGGTTGAAGCGGATCTTGCGGTCGATCCCGTTCTGCGCCGCGGTCTCCCGCACATAGTTCAGGATCCGCGGCCCGTCGGCGATCGCCTTCGGTTCGGTCCAGGGGCGGAACGAGTAGCCGAGCGTGTACATGTCGCTGTCGGAGCGGATGCCGGGATAGCGGAACAGATCCCAGGTGCCGCCGATGCAGTCGCGGCCCTCGAGGATGACGTAGCTTTTGGTCGGGCACTTCTGCTGCAGGTGATAGCCCGCGCCGATGCCGGACAGCCCGGCGCCGACGATCAGAACATCGAAATGCTCCATTGCCTCGGTCATGACGTTCTCCCTGCCGAAGTATTGAGCAGGCGGGAACCAATTTGCAACTCGCTTCGGTTGACAGCGGCAAAGAAAAAGGCCCCGGACTGCGCCGGGGCCTTCCAATGTCTCGCTGAGGAGAACTGGGGGTCAGTAGCGGTAGTGATCCGACTTGTACGGCCCTTCCGTCTTGACGCCGATATAGTCGGCCTGGTCCTTGCGCAGTTCGGTCAGCTTGACGCCGATCTTGGCGAGGTGCAGGCGGGCGACCTTCTCGTCCAGCGACTTCGGCAGCACGTAGACCTTCTTCTCGTACTTGCCGTCTTTGTTGTTGGCGAACAGCTCGATCTGCGCCAGCGTCTGGTTGGTGAAGGAGGCCGACATCACGAAGGACGGATGGCCCATGGCGTTGCCGAGGTTCACCAGGCGGCCTTCCGACAGCAGGATGATGCGGTGCTTGTCGGCGAATTCGATCTCGTCGACCTGCGGCTTGATGTTGGTCCATTTCAGATTGCGCAGGGACGCGATCTGGATCTCGTTGTCGAAGTGGCCGATGTTGCAGACGATGGCGCGATCCTTCATCGCGCGCATGTGCTCGATGGTGATGATGTCCTTGTTGCCGGTGGCGGTGACGAAGATGTCGGCGCGCGGCGCGGCATCTTCCATGGTCACGACCTCATAGCCTTCCATCGCCGCCTGCAGCGCGCAGATCGGATCGACCTCGGAGACCATCACGCGGCAGCCGGCCTGGCGCAGCGACGCGGCCGAGCCCTTGCCGACGTCGCCGAAGCCCGCGACCATCGCGACCTTGCCCGACAGCATCACGTCGGTGCCGCGGCGGATACCGTCGACCAAGGACTCCCGGCAGCCATAGAGGTTGTCGAACTTCGACTTGGTGACACTGTCGTTGACGTTGATGGCGGGGAACAGCAGCGTGCCCTTGTTCGCCATCTCATAGAGGCGGTGCACGCCCGTCGTCGTCTCCTCGGAGACGCCCTTGATGTTCTTGGCGATCTCGGCGAACCAGCCCTTCGGCTTCTCCTTCAGCAGCCGCTTGATCAGCGCGTAGAAGATCTCTTCTTCCTCAGAGGCGGGCTTGTCGAGGAACGCAGTGTCGCCCTGCTCGGCGCGGTAGCCGGCATGCACCAGCATGGTGGCGTCGCCGCCGTCGTCGAGGATCATGTTGGGCGTGCCGCCGCCGTGCCAGTCGAACAGCTTGGCGGTGTAGTCCCAGTACTCGGTGAGCGTCTCGCCCTTCACCGCGAACACCGGAATGCCAGCCGCAGCGATCGCGGCCGCGGCGTGGTCCTGGGTCGAATAGATGTTGCAGGAGACCCAGCGGATGTCGGCGCCGAGCGCGGCCAGCGTCTCGATCAGGACTGCGGTCTGGATCGTCATGTGCAGGGAGCCGGCGATACGCGCGCCCTTCAGGGGCTGCTTGGGGCCGAACTCCTCGCGTGTCGCCATCAGGCCGGGCATCTCGGTTTCTGCGAGCGAGATTTCCTTGCGGCCGAAGTCGGCGAGCGAGATATCCTTGACGATGTAGTCGGTGAAGGCAGGCTTCTTGGCGGCGGCGGTCATGCGATTGATCCCTCAAAAAGCGTATTCCGAAAAGCGATCTCAGCTTTCCGGAATACGCGACACGGTTACGGACAACAATTACGGAGAAAGTCAGACTGCGCGCTTGAGCGGCTCGACGAGATCGGTCTTCTCCCAGGAGAAGCCGCCCTCATTGTCGGGCGTGCGGCCGAAATGGCCGTAAGCCGAGGTCCGCGCGTAGATCGGACGGTTGAGGTCGAGATGGCTGCGGATGCCGCGCGGGGTCAGGTCCATTGCCTGTGCGACCGCCTTCTCGAGCTTGTCCTCCGGCACCTTACCCGTGCCATGGGTGTCGATGTAGATCGACAGCGGCCGCGCCACGCCGATCGCGTAAGCGAGCTGCAGCGTGCAGCGGTCGGCGAGACCGGCAGCGACGATGTTCTTGGCCACATAGCGCGCGGCATAGGCGGCCGAGCGGTCGACCTTGGTCGGATCCTTGCCGGAGAAGGCGCCGCCGCCATGCGGGGCCGCGCCGCCATAGGTGTCGACGATGATCTTGCGGCCGGTGAGACCGGAATCGCCGTCGGGGCCGCCGATGAAGAACTTGCCGGTCGGGTTGATGTGCCAGATGGTCTTGCCGTTGATCCAATCCTTCGGCAACGCCTCGCGCACATAGGGCTCGACGATGTCGCGAACCTGAGTGGAGGAGAGGTCCTCGACCAGATGCTGGTGCGAGACCACGATCTCACGCACGCCGACCGGCTTGCCGTTCTCGTACTGCACGGTCACCTGGCTCTTGGAGTCCGGCCCCAGGACCTTCTCGCGGCCCGAGTGGCGCGCTTCGGAAATCAGCCGCAGGATCTTGTGGGCGTAGAAGATCGGCGCCGGCATCAGGTCAGGCGTCTCATTGGTGGCGTAACCGAACATGATGCCCTGGTCGCCCGCGCCCTCTTCCTTCTTCTCGCCCGGCTGCAGCGCGTCGACGCCCTGTGCGATATCGGCCGACTGCGGATGCAAGAGGATCTCGATGTCGCAGGTCTTCCAGTGGAAGCCTTCCTGCTCGTAGCCGATGTCCTTGATCGCCTCGCGGACAGTGCTTTCGATCTGGTCGTTGGTCACCGACTGCGGCCCGCGGGTTTCGCCGGCGATCACCACCTTGTTGGTGGTGGCGAGCGTTTCGCAGGCAGCGCGGATCTGCCACGGGTCGATCCCGGCTTTCGGGCCTTCCCGGTAGAACAGGTCAACGATCTCGTCGGAAATCCGGTCGCAGACCTTGTCGGGATGACCCTCCGAGACCGACTCGCTGGTGAACAGGTAAGACGCGCGCATCTAGCAAACCCCTTTTTTCGTCGAGCTCCGACGTTCGTTCCTGAATGTGTCCCTGGAATGTCAGTCTCTACGACGCGAGATGACGTAGGATTCGTCGTAAAACCACAGCCCATTGTGCTTGCGCAGCACTTCGCGGGTAGCCTCCAGAGTTCGGCCGCTTTCCGTCATCTCGGTCAACCGGTCATCCTCGATCTGGGCGACATACACTGCCGCGTTCCACGCTGCAAAAGCCGTCGAGGTTCCGATCGACCCGGTGACCTCGTTCGGCAAGGCTTCCATATCATAACGGAAGATCGAACGGTTATCGGCGTAAGCGTTAAAGTTAAGGTCGCGCCCGGCCGATCCGAGTTCGTACTTGACCGCGCGCAATATCTCATGGCGGCTGACGGCGAAAGGATTTTCTCCGGGCCACACTGCCTGAATAATTTCCAGGCCCGGATCGTGGCCATGGGAGTGGATACCGATCAAGCGCCCACCGGCGCGCAAGGCCCGCGCCAGCGGCGCGATGATGCGCTTGGCGCGGAAATTCACAGACGATTTTGCCCGGTATGGCTGGGATGCGATGACGAGGTCGAAATTGGCCTCCGTCTTGCCGGCCCGCGGAATGATCGAATCGAGCAGGAACCTTTGGTCCTCCCGATAGAGCGCCAAAACCACCGGGCGCTCATAGATGGGCATCCCGGATCGTGGGCTGACGCTGGCCCGCCAATTCTGCTCAAGAAATGGGCCAAGTTCCGCGATTTGGGCCTCGAATTCGCCCGACGATGCCCCCCGCAGCGCCACTTCATGCCAGAGCGTGCCGGCGGCGGCCGCGGGCGATTTCGGGGTCAGCCAGGGCGCCTCCGCGTAATACATGTTGGTCAGCACGAAGACGGTAGCGGGGTGTTCGAACAGCCGGTCCGGCACCTTGTCCAGGGTCAGCCGGACGTCCTCCAGGCTCAATTCCTTGCCGGCGACGTAGAACGGCATATGCGGAAAGCGGCTATGCATGGAGCGCAGAACTCGCGCCAGCACAGTACCGTCGCCGATACCCGCGTCGAATACCCGCAGCGCCGGCGGCCGGGGATGGAGGGCGGACAGTTCCAGCGCGACGCGCTGCGCGATCACCCGCTTCTCGCCGCAGGTGTGGACAAACAGCAGGTATCTCTGCCGGTTCTCGAAAAAGCGGAAGTTTTGCCGCGGATCGCGCTTTTCGGGCGGCACCACCAGGCCGCGCGGCGGCGCCACCCCGCCGGGCGTGGAGGTGGCGATGAAGGCCTGGATACGGTCCAGCGTATCGATGGTGATCCGCTTACCCTCCCGCAGCCGGTGCACCAGCTTGCCGTCATTCACGGCGCGGCGGCCGAACGTCGTCTCGGCCATATCCGCCCGGCGGCAGAAGTCGGTGATCTGGCTGAGGATCTCGTCGTTCTTCATTGGGCCAGGACGGTGGGACCGCTGTGGGCAGGGAGTGGACGGTGGACACCCCTATCACCATCTGCCCACTACTTGAAGCCCTCTCCTCCTCTCAATCAAAGCGAGCATGAATGAACAACACTACCGACCACCGCGCGCGGCGACTTGTCGGCCGCAGCCGACGAGCGAAGGCGGAAGCAACCCATCTTCCTTCGCGCTTACGTGGAGATGGATTGCTTCGTCGCTTCGCTATTTCGCAATGACGGCGAGGTTATCTGCCCCACACCTCTTCGGCGACTTCCACTGCGAGCCTGAGCTTCGCCCACTGCTCTTCTTCGGAAAGGACGTTGCCTTCCTCGGTCGAGGCGAAGCCGCATTGCGGCGAGAGAGCAAGCTGGTCGAGCGGCGCGAATTTCGAAGCCTCCTCCAGGCGTCGCTTGATGGCGTCCTTGCTCTCGAGTTCGCCGAACTTGGAAGTAATGACGCCGACCACCACGACCTTGTTGCCCTTCGGCAGATAGCGCAGCGGCTCGAAACCGCCGGCACGATCGGAATCATATTCGAGGAAATAGCCGTCGTAGTTGGTGCCGCCGAGCAGCGTTTGCGCCACCGGCTCGTAGCCACCAGAGGAGATCCAGGTGGAGCGGAAATTGCCGCGGCAGACATGGGTCGAGATCACCATGTCGGACGGACGGTCCGCGATCGCGTAGTTGATGACGCGGGCGTAGATCTCCTGCAACCCATCGGGATTGTCGCCGCGCTCACGCGCCTTCTGCAATTCGTCCTGCGAGCAGAGATAGGCCCATACCGTGTCATCGAACTGCAGATAGCGGCAGCCGGCGTCGTAAAACGCCTTCACGGCCTTGCGGTAGGTCTTGCCGAGGTCCTCGAAGAACGGCTCAAGCTCGGGATAGACCTCCTTCGAGATCAGCTTGCGGCCACCGCGGAAGTGCAGCACCGACGGCGCCGGGATCGTCATCTTCGCAGTGACGTGAGCCTGGTCGGCGTATTTCTTCAGAAACCTGAAGTGATCGAGCATCGGGTGGTTGTCGGGGAAATCCAATTTGTCGATCACGCGGATCGCGTCATGACGCGTCTGCACGCCCGCGAACTGGATGCCGGCGTCCGGGTGGAACAGTTCGCAGCCGGTCAGCTTGGCGAGAAAATCGAAGTGCCACCAGGAGCGGCGGAATTCACCGTCGGTCGCGAGCTTCAGGCCAGTGGAGGCCTGGCGGTGTACGACCTTCTCGATCTCGATGTCCTCGATCTTGCGCAGATCCTCGGGCGTGATCTCGCCCTTTTCAAGCTTGGCGCGGGCCTCCTTGATCTTCGGTGGCCGCAGCAGGCTGCCGACCTCGTCGGCGCGGAAAGGAGGTTTTGTTCGTTGCATGGTTTCGACTCCCTAGGGACGGAACTAATGCGCTTTGGCGCCGGAGACCCCAAGATGCCGCTCGAGCACCGTGGGATCGGCCTTCAAGGCATCGCTTGCCGCATCGTGCACGATTGTGCCGCGTTCCAATATCACGACGCGGTCGGCGAGCCCCAGAACCTTTTGCGCGTGCTGTTCTACGATGATCGAGCAGATACCACCAGAGCGGGTGATCGTGCCGAGCGCCTTCAGCAATTCCTCAACGATGATCGGCGCCAGCCCTTCCGTCGGCTCGTCGAGCAGCAGCACCTTCGGATTCAGCGTCAGCGCACGCCCGATCGCCAGCATCTGCTGCTCGCCACCGGAGAGCTGGTTGCCGAAATTGTTGCGGCGTTCTTCGAGCCGCGGAAACATCCGGTAGATTTGCTCGACTGTCCACGGTCCCGGCTGGGCCACTGCGGTCATGTTCTCCTCGACCGTGAGGGAGCGAAAGATATTGCGTTCCTGCGGCACCCAGCCGACGCCAGCGCGGGCCCGCTGGTCTGGGCGCAATGCCGTGATGTCCTGCCCACCCAACGACACGGTGCCGCCGAAACGGCGGGTGACGCCGACGATGGAATTGATCAGCGTGGTCTTGCCGGTGCCGTTGCGCCCGAGCAGCGCCAGCACCTGGCCTTCGGGGAGCGACAGTGTCATGCCCGGCAGCACCACCGCCTCGCCATAACCGGCACGCAGGCCCTCGATCGCGAGCAGGTCAGGCATTGGCTGCCTCGCCGAGATAGACCGCCTTCACCTGCGGGTCGCGCGCTACGGCATCCGGCGGACCTTCGGTCAATAGCGCACCATTGACCAGCACCGAGATGCGGTCGGCGAAGGAGAATACGAGATCCATGTCGTGCTCGATCAGGAGCACGGTCACCTCGCGCGGCAGCGCCGCGACTGCGGCCAGGATGTCGTGGCGCTCGATTTCGGGTACGCCGGCCGCCGGCTCGTCGAGCAGCAGCACGCGGGGTCTGGCGGCGATCGCGACCGCGATCTCGAGCAGGCGCTGCTTGCCATAGGGCAAAGTGACGGTGAGCTCGCTCATGACGTCGAGCAAATGAAACCGCGCGAGGATCTCGGCGGTCTCGGCATTGACGTCTGCCCGCGTCCCCATCCGCCGCCACCAGTCGCCACCGCGGCCCATCCGTTCGGAGACCGCGAGCCCAATGGTCTCGAGCGGCGTGAGATCGGGATAGAGCTGATTGATCTGGAACGTACGCGACAGGCCGCGCAGCACGCGCCTGTGCACCGGCAGGCTGGTGATGTCGTTGCCTTCGAGCAGGATGCGGCCGGCATTGGGCCGCAGCACCCCGGTGAGCAGGTTGATCACCGTGGTCTTGCCGGCCCCGTTCGGCCCGATCAAAGCGTGGCGGGCGCCCTGCTCGATCCGAAGCGAAAGCTCGCGCGTGACACCCAAGCCGCCGAAGGATTTATCCAATCCCCTGGTTTCCAGCGCGGTCGTCATGACGGGTCGCTCTCAGGGACCACGACAACGGCCCGGCGGCCGGCAAATTGCCGGATGATGAGGTTCGGCAGCCAAAGCGCCCAGCGATGGATGCGGGCGCGGCCGACCAGAACGATCACGACCAGCACCAGCCCGATCCAAAACAGCCAATATTGCGGCGTGATGGTCGAAAACAGCTCGTGCAGCATCTTGAACACGACGGCACCGATCAGCCCGCCATAGAGATAGCCGGTTCCGCCGATGACAAGCATCAGCATTAAATCAGCCGAACGCTCGAACGAGAACACGTCGAGCGAGGCGAGCGCCGTGGTCTGCGTGAACAGTGCGCCGGCGACGCCGGCATAGAAGGCCGAGACGGTATAGATCGCGATCAATCGGCGATTGACGGGAATACCGATCGCGGCGGCGCGCAGCGGGTTGTTCCGGATCGCGCGCAGCGACAGGCCAAACGGCGAATGCACGATCCGCCGCGACAGCAGGAACAGCAGGAACAGCACGATCAGCGAATAGAAGAAGCCGGTCTTGCCGAAGATGTCGAACGCGAAGCGGCCGAGGATCGGCTGCATCTCGATGCCCTGCAATCCATCGGTGCCGCCGGTGATATCGGAGAAGCGTTCGGCGAGCGCTTCCAGCAGCAGCGCGATGCCGAGCGTCACCATCAGCCGGGTCAGATCCACACCGCGGATGACAAGAAAACTCGTGAAGAAGCCGAGCAACATGGCCGCAAAACCTGCGACCACGAGCGCGACCACCGGCTCGCTGATGATGCCATGCAGCGCCAGTAGCCCTGCGGAATAGGCGCCGACGCCGAAGAACGCGGCATGCCCGAGCGAGACGATGCCGGCATAGCCGAGGATCAGGTCGAGCGACAGCGCGAACAAAGCGAGCCGCAGGATGTCGGTCATGATCAGATAGCGGGACGGAAACAGGAAGCCGCAGGCGACGACCACGATCCAGAAGGCGATCTCGCCTGGCCGCCAACGGGCGACGGCAACCGCATGCGTGGAGACGTCGGGAAGCGTGGTCATCGCCCCCTCAACGCGCGGCCGTGCGGCCGAACAGGCCGTTCGGACGCCAGATCAGGATCACGATCATGATGGTGTAGATCACGAAGGGTCCCATCTTCGGGACATAATACTTGCCGGCGACATCGCCGATGCCGAGCAAGAGCGAGGCCAGGAATGGCCCGGTGATCGAGGAGGAGCCGCCCACCGTCACCACGATCAGAAAGTAGATCATGAATTTGAGCGGGAAATACGGATCGAGACCGAGGATCTCCGCGCTCAACGCGCCGCCGAGCCCGGCCAGCCCACAACCGAAGGCGAAGGTAAACGCAAACACCTGCGGCACATTGATGCCGAGCCCGATCGCGGCGCGGGGATCATCGACGGCTGCGCGCAGGCGGCTGCCGAAGCGCGTGCGCGCCAGGATCAATTGCAGCGCGACCGTGAGGAAACCGCAGATCACGATGATCATCAGCCGGTAGCGGCCGATGCCGACCCCGAACAAATCGAACTGCCCCTCGAGGGCCGCCGGCAATTTGATGAAGACCCGCGTCGAACCCATGATGTAGTCGACCGCTGCGACCGACATGAAGACAAGGCCGATCGAGAACAGCACCTGGTCAAGATGGCTGCGCGCATAGAGATGACGGTACAGCGCTCGCTCCAGGACCACGCCAATCGCAGCACTCGCGACGAAGGCAAGCGGCAGCGCCACAAAGAACGGCCAGCCGGAATTGTTCACCAGCACCGCGCAGATGTAGCCGCCGGCCATTGCGAAGGCGCCGTGCGCGAGGTTGACGAAGTTCATCAGCCCGAGCGTCACCGCGAGCCCGCAAGCGAGCACGAACAGCAGCATGCCGTAGGCGACCCCGTCGAACAGGATGGTGAAGAGACTGGTCATTGGAGGTCGGAGAACTCTAACAGGAACTCGTCATTCCGGGGCACGCGAAGCGTGAACCCGGAATCTTGCTCAGTAACCTCGGGATTCCGGGTTCGCTGGCTTCGCCAGCGCCCCGGAATGACAGCGGGGAGCGTCACTTCTTGGTCTTGCCGGGGTCCTTGACGGCCTCGAACGTAGCGAACTCCACATTGTAGAGTTCGCCGTCGACCTTCTCGACCTTGCGGATATAGATGTTCTGGACGATGTCGCGTGTCTCGGGGTCGATCGAGATCGGCCCCCGCGGGCTCTCCCACTTCATTCCCTTCATCGCCGCGATCAGCTTGTCGCCGGTCGCGTCGCCGCCAGTCTTCTTCAGGGCTTCATAGATCAAATGGATGCCATCATAGCCGCCCACCGCCATGAAGCCGGGACGGTTGTTGAACGCCTTCTTGTAGGCGGCCACGAATTCCTTGTTGGTCTGCGAGGGATGCGCGGCGGAATAGAGATGCGCGGTGACCGCGCCGAGCGCGGCGTCGCCCATGTTGTTGAGGAGATCGTCGTCCATGACGTCACCTGGGCCGATCACCGTGATGCCGCTCTTGTCCAGCCCGCGCTCGGCATATTGCTTCATGAAATTGCCGCCCTGCCCGGCCGGCACGAACACGAACATGGCGTCCGGCTTGGAATCCTTCATCCGTTGCAGGAATGGCGCGAAGTCGGGATTGGCGAGCGGCACCTTCACCTCTTCGACGATCTCGCCGCCGCCGGCCACGAAATGCTCCTTGAAGGAAGCGAGCGCGTCATTGCCGGGCGCGTAGTCCGAGGTCAGGGTCGCCACCTTCTTGATGCCGTTCTTGACCGCCCAGTCGCCGATGATGGTGGAAGACTGCGGCAGCGTGAAGCTGGTGCGGACGATATAGGGCGAGCGCTCGGTGATGATGGAGGTGCCGGCCGCCATCACGATTTCCGGAACTTTCGCCTGCGTCGCCAGGGGCGCCGCAGCGAGCGCGGCCGGGGTGACGCCGAAACCGGCAATGATGTTCACTTTCTCGTTGACGATCAGCTCCTGGGCGAGCCGCTTGGTGTTGTCGGGAACCGCGGCGTCGTCCCTCAGGATGATCTCGATCTTCTTGCCAGCGACCGTGTCCCCCTTCTGCTGCATATAGAGCTTGATCGCGTTGTCGATCTGCTTGCCGGTCGAGGCCTGCCCGCCGGTCATCGGTACGATCAGGCCGATCTTGACCGTTTCCTCCGCCTGGGCGGGCACGACTGCCGCGGCGGCGGCAATGGCGCCTGCAGCCAGCAACAATTGACGGCGAATGAACATGAACGCTTCTCCCCCTCATGTTCTTGCGGATCGAACGGCCCTTGCCTCACCATAGCCCAGATCGTTCGGCGGTGTAGCGCGGCGAATGGCGTCGCCCGGCACCGGTTTGTCAAGCCGACGTAAGGATGGTGCCGGCGCAATGACCGCCAGGAGCTCCCGATAGCTTAAGGTTCCATAATACCTCCAACAAGACCTGATAAGGCTATCTTACCATTTCGAAACTAAGGTCCGCTGACCCGCGCCAACGGTTGGCGCAGTTCGGTCCAAATCTTCAAGCCCACGACACCCTGCATTGCGATGCCAACCAGCGCCCGCCCTCTCGCAACCCTCTTCGCCCTAGCTCTGACAGGCTGTGCCTTGGGCGGATGCGGTACCGTCAACGAGAAGCTGTCTGCCGGCACGGCGGACCTCATTCCGGCTTGGGCGGGCGGGCTGCCTGCGGACGCGCCACCCCGGCCCGGCACCGCCAAATATGACGAATTCATGCGCGAGCGGGAACGAAAGCGGTTGATGCCGGCTGCCGAGCGCGGCGACGATAGCAAGCCGGCACCGACCTCGCAGGACACCGCTCATTGAGGACGGGGCGAGCGCCACTCCGCTCAGTCGACGAACACCACCGTCTTGCGGCCGTTGGGGATCACGCGGTCCTCGAGATGGTAGCGGATCGCGCGGGCCAGCACCCGGCGCTCGATATCCCGGCCCTTGCGGACGAGGTCGTCGGGAGTATCGCGGTGGCTGATGCGCTCGACGTCCTGGTCGATGATCGGCCCTTCATCCAGGTCACCGGTTACGTAATGGGCGGTGGCGCCGATCAATTTGACGCCGCGCTCATGGGCCTGGTGGTAGGGGCGCGCGCCCTTGAAGCCCGGCAGGAACGAATGGTGGATATTCATGCAGCGGCCCGCGAGCTTGGCCGACAGCTCGTCCGACAGGATCTGCATGTAGCGTGCGAGCACGACGAGGTCGGCGCTCGTGTCCTCGGCGAGCTTCCAGAGCGCGGCTTCCTGCTCGCGTTTGGTCTCTCTGGTCACAGGCAGGTAGTGGAACGGGATTTCACCGAAATCGAGATGGCTGTAGGTCTCGCGCGGATGGTTGGAGACGATCGCGGTCGGGATCATCTGCAATTCGCCGGTGCGCCAGCGATAGAGGATATCGACCAGGCAGTGATCGGATTTGGAGACTAGCAGCATCACACGGCGGCGACTTGCGCGGTCGCGCATCTGCCAAACCATGCCGAAACGCTCGGCGATTGCGGTAAAGCCGGTCTGCAGCGCCGACAATTCGACCGCGAGGTCGGCGGCGGTGAACACCACCCGCATGAAGAATTTCTTGGTTTCGATATCGTCGAACTGCTGGGCGTCCAGGATGTTCTGACCATTATGCGCGAGAAAGGTCGAGACCGCCGAGACGATACCGGGACGGTCGGGGCAGGACAGAGTCAGGACAAATTGGGGGTCGGACATGGCGATGGATCGAGACTTGGCCGATGAGGGCTTGATTGATTAAGGCTTGGGCAGCCGCAGGAACGGCTGATTTGCGGGCCCTGCTCTACCACCGCCGTCGCCCTTGCGCCAATCCCGCGGCAGGGGCCAAACTAAACTCTACGAGAGGCACATCATGGCTGACCGGCTGAACGGCTACCGCATCCTGATCCTGGAGACGCGCGAGGAGGCGCAATTCTCCCGCCTGCTCGCCGAACAGGGCGCCGACGTGCTGCAATGTCCGATGTTCGCGATCCACGATGCGCCGGATCCGGCGCCGATCGAGGCCTGGATCAAGCGTTGTATCGAAAACCCCTTCGACGATCTGGTGCTGATGACCGGCGAGGGCCTGCGGCGCTTGATGAAGGTCGTGCGCCGCGTCGGCGTCGAGCAGGAGTTCATTGCAGCGCTGACCAAGGCCCGCAAATTCGCCCGTGGCCCAAAGCCCGGCCGTGCGTTGCGCGAAATCGGGCTCGAGCCGCAGGTGACGACGGAGAAACCGACCTCGGAGGGCGTCATCGAGATACTTTCCCGGATCGATCTGAAGGGCCATCGCCTCGGCCTCCAGCTCTATCCAGACAAGGATCACGGCGCATTGATCGGCGCGATCGAGGCCCAGGGCGCGGAGGTCGATACCGTGCTGCCCTATGTCTACGATCCCAAGGCGGCCGACGCCAACATCGTCGTCGCCATCGACGAGATGGCGGAGGGCCGGATCGATGCGATCGCGTTGACCAACCTGGGCCAGGTGCGCCGGCTGTTCGAAGCCGCGCGGGCGCGCGGCTATGAGGACAGGCTGCGTCAGGGCCTTGACCGGACCTCGATCGCCTCGGTGGGGCCGGCGGTCTCCGGCGAGCTCGCCTCGCACGGCCTGCGCACCGATATCGCGCCGCCGAACGACGCTTACTTCATGAAGCCGCTGATCTCGGCGATGGCGGTGGCACTGGCGAAGCAGCCACCACGGATGGGGACGAAATAATTCACTCTCCGCGTCATTGCGAGCGCAGCGAAGCAATCCATCTCGCCACTTGTGGAGGCATGGATTGCTTCGCTGCGCTCGCAATGACGAGTGGTAGGGCTGGGTGCTATTCCGCGGCCTGCCGGCTTTCGCTGAGATAAGCCTGATAGGCGAGCCCGATGCCGTCTTCCAGCGATGTCTTCGCTTGCCAGCCAAGCGCGGCTAGCCGGCTGACGTCCAGCAATTTGCGCGGCGTGCCGTCCGGCCGCGAGGTGTCATAGCTGATCTCGCCGTTATAGCCGACCGCCGCCGCAACGACGCGGGCGAATTCCGCGATCGTGATGTCCTTGCCGGTGCCGATATTGACCAGGCCGCTGTCGGAATAGACCTTTATCAAGTGGATGCAGGCGTCGGCGAGATCGTCGACATAGAGGAATTCGCGCCGCGGCGTGCCGGTGCCCCAGACCACGACATTCTTCGTCCCGGACGCTTTCGCCTCATGGAAACGGCGGATCAAGGCCGCGACGACGTGGCTGTATTCGGGGTGATAATTATCACCGCGACCATAAAGATTGGTCGGCATCACGCTGATGAAATCCGCGCCGTACTGGCTGCGATAGGTTTCCGCCATCTTGATGCCCGCGATCTTGGCAATCGCGTAGGGCTCATTGGTCGGCTCCAGCGGCCCGGTCAGCATCGAGTCCTCGCGCAGCGGCTGTGGCGCCAGGCGAGGATAGATGCAGGAGGAGCCGAAGAACATCAGCTTCTCGGTTCCGTTGACGTGAGCCGCATGGATCACGTTGGTCGCGATCGCCAGATTGTCGTAGAGGAACTCGGCGCGCAGCAGGTCGTTGGCGGCGATGCCACCGACTTTCGCCGCCGCCAGGAACACCACCTGCGGCCGCCTGGCGGCAAACCACCGGTTGACCGCGGCCTGGTCGCGCAGATCGACCTCGCCGCGCGGCATCGTCAGAAGCTCGACATCCTCCTGTGCAAGCCGTCGCACCAGCGACGAGCCGACCATGCCGCGATGGCCGGCGACAAAGACCGTCTTGCCTTTCAGCTCAAACGGCGTGCTTGCCATTGGCGGCCTCCTGCCTGGCCTCGGCGAGGTCGCTCGCCACCATCTCCTTCACGAGCTGGGCAAAACTGGTCTTCGGCTTCCAGCCGAGCTTCTCGCGCGCCTTGCTGGCGTCGCCGATCAAGAGGTCGACCTCGGTCGGCCGGAAATAGGTCGGGTCGATACGGACCACGGTCTTGCCGGATTTTGTGTCGACCCCGATCTCGTCAACGCCCTTCCCGCGCCACTCGATTCCGCGGCCGATTTCGGCAAACGCGAGTTCCACGAATTCGCGCACCGAGCGCGTCTCGCCAGTCGCCAGCACGAAATCGTCAGGAGCATCCGCCTGCAGGATACTGTGCATACCCTCGACATAATCCCGCGCATGACCCCAGTCGCGCTTGGCCTCGAGATTGCCGAGATAGAGCGTCTCCTCGAGTCCGAACTCGATGCGGGTGACGCCGCGGGTGATCTTGCGGGTGACGAAGGTCTCGCCGCGAATCGGGCTCTCATGGTTGAACAGGATGCCGTTCGAAGCATACATGCCGTAGGCCTCGCGGTAGTTCACCGTGATCCAGTAGCCGTAAAGCTTTGCCACGCCATACGGCGAACGCGGATAGAATGGCGTGGTTTCCCGCTGCGGCACTTCCTGGACCAGGCCGTAAAGCTCCGATGTCGAGGCCTGATAGAACCGCGTCTCCTTCTCCATGCCGAGGATGCGGATCGCCTCCAAGAGGCGCAGCACGCCGATCGCATCGGCATTCGCCGTATATTCCGGGCTCTCGAAACTGACCCCGACATGGCTTTGCGCGGCGAGGTTATAGATCTCGGTCGGCCTGATCTGCTGCATCAGCCGGATCAGGTTGGTCGAGTCCGTCATATCGCCATAATGCAGCAGGAACGGCACGTTGCCGACATGGGGATCTTGATAGAGATGATCGACGCGCGCCGTATTGAACGACGACGAGCGACGCTTGATGCCATGGACGGTGTAGCCAAGGCCGAGCAGATATTCAGCGAGGTAAGCGCCGTCCTGACCGGTGGCGCCCGTGATCAGCGCGACACGTCGCTTGGAGTCCTGAACCGCCATATCCTCTCCGAGGGCACGGAACTGCGCCGGGTTGCGAATGGCCCGGTCTGTAGCATCCGTCCTCCGCGAAGTCTAATGCCATAACCATTTGGAATCAGGCCGTTAGCCTCGAGCTTTCGGGCAGACACGGCGCCGGGCCGGCTGGACTATTCGCCGTAGTGGCGGAGACGTTCGAGGTCGACAATGGTCACGCCGCCATATTCCAGCCGCAGGAGGCCCTCCTTCTCCAGCCGCTTCAGGCACTGGTTCGCATTCTGCCGCGAGATGCCGGAAAGCGCCCCGATTTCCTCCTGCGTGATCTCGAGATGGCGCGACAACTCGGGGTAGAGAATTGGGTTGAACAGGGAGGCGATAGAACGCGCCAGCCGCGCGGTCGCATCCAGCGTACGGCCATATTCCAGGAGCGCAATGAACTGGCCAAGCCGCTCGTTGAGCTGCGCCACCAGGAAACGGTTGAACGCCACGCTGTTCTCGAACAGCCAGACGAAGGTCTTGCGGTCCATCATGGCCAGCCGCGTGTCGCGCAGCGCCACCACGTCGTAACGCCGCGCTTCGTTCTTCAGCACCGACCCCTCGCCGAACCAGGCGCCGGCAGTCAGTCCGGCGAAGCTTGCGGCCTTGCCGCCGCGGGAGACGATGCCCATCCGCGCCAGCCCCGTGACCACGCCGGTCCAGTAGTCAAAACGGTCGCCGCGCATGAAGATGAATTCATTGGCGCCATAGGATTTCTCGGTGATGCCGCTGCGCGCGACCTCGATCTCGCGGTCATCCAGCTCACGCGACCAGGCCGCGATGCGCTTCAGGTAATCGGCAGCAATCATGATCCCGTTGACTGTCGTCCGTCTCGTTATGTTGCGTCGCAACAACGCGCGGCCGAACGAAATTTGCCGGCGAATTGTCGGGCACAAGACATTTCACCGTACCGCTTTGCCCTATGGAGGGCCACCGGCGCAACGTCATCTGCACGACACGCGTGGAAGCGCGAACGGGCAAGATGCCGGGTGCGGCGTTACCGCGCATGAGCGGTCGCGTTCGCAAGCGGAACGAGGCACCATTAGTCGGATGGCTTAGCCGGAACGACCGATGTAAGATTATCGCTGTCTTTGCAACAAGAGACAAAGAGCGCGTGAAGCGCCGCATCTGGAGGGAATAGGTGGATTACACGTTGGAGGTGCGCGGGGTGTCGCTGCGCTTTGGTGGCGTCCGCGCGCTGACCGAAGTGAGCTTTGGCGTCAAGCCCGGCGAATTGTTCTCCATCATCGGCCCGAACGGCGCCGGCAAGACCTCGATCGTCAACTGCATTTCCGGCCGCTACAAGCCGACCGAAGGCCAGCTTTTCTATCGCGGCAAGGATATCACGGGCCTCAATCCGAACGCCCGGCCCTCGCTCGGCATCGGCCGCACCTTCCAGAATCTCGCGCTGTTCCACCACATGAGCGTGCTCGACAACATCATGGTCGGCCGCCATCACCTGCTGAAGAATAATTTCATCACCGGAGCGCTGTACTGGCTGACCGGCGCGCGGCGCGAGGAGCTCGATCATCGCCGCAAGGTCGAGGAGATCATCGATTTCCTCGACCTGCAATCGGTGCGCAAGGCGACCGCCGGCACGCTTCCCTATGGCTTGCGCAAGCGCGTGGAACTTGCCCGCGCGATGGCGCTCGAACCGCAGTTGATCCTGCTGGACGAGCCGATGGCCGGCATGAACTTCGAAGAGAAGGAGGACATGACGCGCTACATCGTCGATCTCAACGAAGAGTTCGGCATGACCGTCGTGATGATCGAGCACGACATGGGCGTGGTGATGGACATCTCCCACCGCGTCATGGTGCTCGATTTCGGCCGCAAGATCGCCGAGGGCGATCCCGCCAGCGTGCTCGCCGATCCCCACGTCAAGCGCGCCTATCTCGGCGAAGAGGACGAGGCGCTGGTCGATCCCGATGACGTGCCGCTGCCGCGGGAGAGCGCCGCATGATGGATTACGCCGGGCGCGCCGCACAGGCCGACACCTTTCCCAAGATGCTGCGGCTGAATGCCAGGGAAAATGGCCGCGAGATCGCGCTGCGCGAGAAGGATCTTGGTCTGTGGCGTGAATTCACCTGGAACGACTACCAGGCCCGCGTGCGGGAATTCGCGCTCGGCATGATCGAACTGGGACTCGGCAGCGGTGACGTCATCGGCATCATCGGCGACAATCGCCCGGACTGGGTCGCCGCCGAGATCGCCAGCCACGCGATCGGCGGCATGAGTCTTGGGCTTTATCGCGACGTGCTGGATGAGGAGGCGGCTTATCTCCTGAACTATGGCGAGGCGAAGCTCGTATTCGCCGAGGATGAGGAGCAGGTCGACAAGCTGCTGGGGCTGGCCGACCGCGCGCCGCACCTGAAGCACATCATCTATTCCGATCCGCGCGGCATGCGGAAATATGACGATCCACGCCTGATGGAGGCAAGCAAGCTCGCCGGCCTCGGCCGCGAGCGCGCGGCGCGTGAGCCCGGCCTCTACGACACGCTGGTCGATGCCACTGATGGCGAAGACGTCGCGATCCTCTGCACGACGTCAGGCACGACAGCCAATCCGAAACTCGCGATGCTCGCCGCCGGCCGCGTGCTCAAGCATTGCGCAACCTATCTCTCCTTCGATCCGAAGGGACCTGACGACGAATATGTGTCGGTGCTGCCGCTGCCCTGGATCATGGAGCAGGTCTACGCGCTCGGCAAAGGTCTGCTCTGCCGGATGAAGGTCAACTTCGTCGAAGAGCCCGACACCATGATGCACGATTTCCGCGAGATCGCGCCGACCTTCGTGCTGTTCGCGCCACGGGTATGGGAGGCAATCGCGGCAGACGTGCGCGCCGACGTGATGGACTCGTCGCCGTTGAAGCAAAGGCTCTACGAGCTCGGTATGAAAACCGGGCTTGCGGCGCTCGAGCAAGGCAAGCGCTCGGTGGTCGCGGACCAGCTTCTGTTCCGTGCACTCCGCGACCGGCTCGGGTTCACGCGGCTGCGATCGGCGGCCACCGGCGGCGCCGCGCTCGGCCCCGACACCTTCAAATTCTTCCGGGCAATGGGCGTGCCGCTGCGTACGCTCTATGGCCAGACCGAGCTGCTCGGCGCCTATACGTTGCATCCGCCCGGCGAAGTCGATCCCGATACCACGGGCATCGCGATGGCCGAGACGATCGAGATCCGCGTCGACAACCCTGATGTCAACGGCGTCGGCGAGATCGTGGTGCGCCACCCCAACATGTTCTTAGGGTATTACAAGAACCCAGAGGCGTCTGTGGCAGACATCCAGGATGGCTGGATGCGCTCCGGCGATGCCGGCTATTTCAACGATAGCAACCAGCTCGTGGTGATCGACCGCATCAAGGACCTTGCCGAGACCTCGCGTGGCGATCGCTTCTCGCCGCAGTATATCGAGAACAAGCTGAAGTTCTCGCCCTATATCGCGGAAGCGGTGGTGCTCGGCGCCGGCCGCGACGCGCTCGCCTCGATGATCTGCATCCGCTACTCCATCATCTCGAAATGGGCCGAGAAGAGCCGAATCTCGTTCACGACTTATAGCGACCTCTCCTCGCGTCCCGAGGTCTATGCGCTGTTGCGGAAGGAAGTCGAGACCGTCAACGCCTCGCTGCCACCGGCCCAGCGCATCTCCCGCTTCCTGCTGCTCTACAAGGAACTCGACGCCGACGACGGCGAACTGACCCGCACCCGAAAAGTGCGCCGCGGCGTCATCAACGAGAAATACGCCGAGATCATCGACGCGATTTATCGCGGCGACGCCAACATTCCGGTCGATACCGTGATCCGTTTCCAGGATGGCACCACCCAGCGCGTGCGGACCACGCTGAAGGTGGTGGACATGGTGGGCGCGGCGACTGCGGAGGCCGCGGAATGAGCTATCTGCAACAGCAAGGCGCGATGCGCGTTGTGGTGCCCTCTCCCCTTGTGGGAGAGGGCCCCTCCGCCAGCAGACAAGGCCTCCATAGGGTGAGGGGTTCCCTCCCCGCACTCCCGATGCGGAGGCGACCCCTCACCCGGCGTCGCTTCGCGACGCCACCCTCTCCCACAAGGGGAGAGGGTGCAGCGGTCCTGACCGGCTACATGGGTAACAGAATAGACCGGCGACATGGGTAACAGGTCAACTGGTCGGCAAGGAGGACCTTGCCGATGGGGTGGAAGGAGACCTGTACCGTGGAAGAGCGGATGCGGT
>NZ_JBVAPG010000115.1:0-26920 GCF_055413685.1 Bradyrhizobium sp. LeoA1Lang
GACAGCGCGAGCGCTACGATTACGAATATCGCCGCAACGGCACCGTCAATCTCTTCGTCACCTTCGATCCGCATCGCGGCTGGCGCAACGTCAAGGTTACAGACCGCCGCGCTGCCGTAGACTACGCGCACTGCATGCGCGAACTCGTCGACGTCCATTATCCCGATGCCCCCTGCATCCGTGTCGTGCAGGACAATCTGTCGATCCATACCGCCGGCGCGCTGTATCAAGCATTTGCGCCTGCCGAGGCCCGGCGCATCCTGCGCCGCCTCGAATTCCACTACACTCCGAAACACGCCAGTTGGCTCAACATGGTCGAGTGCGAGATCAGCGTTCTGCAACGCCAATGTCTCGGCCGCCGCATCGACGACCCCAAAAGGCTCCGAAAAGAGATCGCAGCATGGCAGCGGCAGCGAAATAAAACGCGAGACCGCATCAAATGGATGTTCACAACCGACAAAGCCCGCGCCAAACTCCGCCGCGCCTATCCCGCTGCAGCCAAAGAGTCAAAACCACTGTGATGAACCACTAGGTCGGGTTGCTGATCTTGATCAGCTTGGGCGCGGCAGAGAGCTGCCGCATGCGCATGCGCGCGAGTACCGCGGGAGACGGAGCGGGCGCCGCCTCCGCCTGCTGCCTGACGATGACGAGCGGGTAACGCGCGAGCTGCTCCGCGCTCCGCACCTGCGCGCCGGCATCGGCCGGCACGGCCACAAACGAGATTTCGTGCGGCGTCCACTTCGTCACGATGCGCTTTTCAACATCGCCGACCTTCTGCGGCGCCTCGGTCCGCACTTCGTCGATCGTATAGCCGACGGACACGTTCCGGATGATCTTCTCCCGCACCATGGAGAACATGCGGTCCGCGGCTTCGTCGATTCCTGTGCTTGGAAACCGAATGAGCGCCCGCCCCTCGCTGCCGGCAATCCATGCCTTGTCGACGACACCGACCTGCGAATAGGTCGACCACATCGAATGGCTGTCGAGGGCCGGCCCGCCGGCATTGAGCCGGTCAAGGTTCACGGCGTCGCGCGAGACGGTCAGGATCTCATCGAACGGCACGGCCGAGTCCCAGCCGGTCCAGCGCATACGGCGAACGGACGCGCCCGTGGTGAAGACAACCTCGACGGTCCGGCTGTCCTGGCTGACGTCGGCGATCGGCACATCGGCGCGCGTTTGCATCGGCAGGCCATCGGGCGCGCCATTCGCTTTCTCGGGCTTCACTGGTCGTTCTCCTCTGATGTGACGACGTCCTTGGGCTTGGCCGGATTCTGCCCGCCCTTGTCGCCAGGCGCGGCCCCGTTCAAGCCGGCGAGCCCCGGCGCCGCGGCGGGATTGAGACCCGCCTCTTTCAGCTTCGGCAGCCACTCCTTGATTTCGGCGAGCAGCTCCTCGGGATCGTAGCCGCGGGCTGCGACCATCTCGGCCCAGGACTCGAGTCCGAGCGCCAGCTCGCCGGCGGCCGCCTTGAGATCGTCAGCCGGGTTCACCCAAGGGCGTTTCGGCATGGCGTGCTTGGCCGGCGTATCCGGCGAGACCTGCAGGCCACGGCCGGCCGCGGCCCGCATGACGCGGCCCCAGGCCGGACGGCAGATCTGCGGCACCGCCATGTGCCACTGGAGCTGGTCGAGGCCAGCCCAGAAATCGAGCTTGCCCTCACGCATGGATGAGAAGTTCACGCGCTGCAGGTTGCCGGTCAGCGTAGCGAACGGCAGGCCGATGCCGGCGGCAAACGCGTATTGCTGGCGCTCCATGTTGCCGTCGTCGGGCGCCGACGGCGGCACCGCTGGCGTGATGTCGCCCTCGCCCTCGACGTAGGCGATCAGACCAGGCGCGATCTTCTCAATCTTCCGGTTCTTGCTGTCGGTCGATTGATCGGCGGACTGCGCCAGACCCGTCGCCGCCGTGCCGCTGCGGCGGACGAACACGGTAAAGCACGCCGCGATCTTGCGGCGGACGAGATCGGCCTCCTCGGCGTCGGCGACGTCGCGATAGCGCAGCATGCTCGGCGCCAGCCACGGCACGCCGGTGACCTGGCCCGGACGGTCGACGCGGAACACGTGATCGCAGAACTCCGCCGGCACCCGCTCCGATTTGAAGTTGGCGCGGCGGATCATCGAGACCTCGCCCGGATGCGTCGGGAACAGCCAATAGGCGACGCGCCGGCCATAGCCGTCATATTCGACGCCGTGAATCACGACGTTGCCGCGGCCGTTGTCGAGGATCTCGGTTTTCGTGGTGTCGAGGAAATCGTGCTCGAGCACCTCGCATTGCAGCGGGACCTTGAGGCCCATGTCGGACGGCCGCGGATACCAGCGGAGAAACGCGGCGCCGCCTTCGAACACTTCACCGATCAGAGCGGCCTGGATGCCGTAGTAATCCGTCAGGCCTTCCGGATCGCAGTTGTCGGCAAAGGCGTTGAAGGCATCCTGCGCAACCTGCTTCGCGCGCTTGCCCTTGACATCGGCGCGCGGAACGATGCCGGGACCGATCAAGTGCGCCTTCCATTTGCGCTTGCCGTTAGTCGCCCATTCGTTGTTCCGGCAGAGATCCCGCGAGCGGGCCACGATCGTCTTGAGCGCCGGCGCCAGCTCGGCATTCGCGGAGGCGCCCGTCGCGCGCCAGCCCTCGGTGCGACGATCGCGGCGAGCGGCGTCATAGGCGCGCGCAGAGATTCGCGCCTGCTCGAGGCTCGCCTTGGCATGCAGCCGCCGCAGGCCCCACTCAGGGAACGCCGCGGCGAGGCCGCGCTCAAGGAGATTCAGATCCATCAGTCGCGCCCGAAAACAGCCAGCGTCGACGGCGTCTGATTGCGGGACGAACCGCCGCCGGCCAGATCGGCCTCGGCGAACGCCAGCGCCTTCAACATCTGGTCGATCGACTGATAGGTCACCGCGCCGGACTCGTACTCGACGCGCTGCACGCCTTTCACGATCGCCTTTTTGAGCCGGTCGACGTCGGCTTGCGTTAGAGCTGCCATCAGATCCTCACCTCGTAGCCATCGAGCCAATCGCGCGCGGCCTCGCTCATTTCCTGCGGCGCGCTTCGTTCCTCAGCCTTGCGGCGTGCAATCGCTTCGTCAGCCTTCGCGGGTTCGACCAGGTTGTCGCTGCGCGCCGGCGTGAACAGATCGACCTGCGAGAGTTCGGGCGGCAGGCCGCGAGCCATCGCCAACGCCGCCCACTGCTCGGGCGTCGAGGTCGACAAGCCCAGATATTCGGCAAGCGCGAGATTGCCGACGCGGCAATCGAGAAAATGGTTAGCGCGGTACGACACCCATCGTTTCGAGGTCATGCCGCCGCGAATTTTGTACTCCTCGAGGCTCTCGGCCGTGAGCTGCTTGAAGTAGACCTCGTCCAGCCAGGCGCCGTGGTGGCAATAGCCGGGCGGATAGACGAGCTGCCCATCCGGGCGGACTACGTTCAAGTCGGTATAGTGCGCGGCCTTGAGCGGCCAGGTGCCGATGCCCCAGACCTTCGCGCCTTGCTTGATCTTTTTCCCGTCGAGACTGATGTCGACCAGGATCGGCTGCCCGAGCGCCGGACGGCCCCAGCCCTGCAAGCCCTTGGTGGCCAGAATGACATCCTTGCCGGTGAGCGGATGCATTCGCTGGGAGGCGCGAACCTTCGCGTAGACCACGTGGGCGCGGTAACCGGAGTCGATGCCGAGCGCGTCAATCTTGCGCTTGCCGCCGAACGCGTCCGGGAACTCTCGATCGACGGTCTCGCGGATCAGCGAGGTGAAGACCTCGCCATTCGGATCGGAGGTGTCGCCGTCGATGTAAAATGCGTCGACCACCCATTTCTCGCGGTTCGGCGCGTGTGCCAAGATCTCGACCCAGGCGCCGCGCATCTGAATGTCCGCGAATCCCGTGATGATCAGTCCCCGCGGCGGCACGTGGCCGCGAACAAGGTCGGGCTCGCGCCGCTTGAGCAGCACCTCATGATCCGGAACATCGGCCTTCACTTCGAAGGGCAGGCCGAGCGTCAGGTTCCAGAAGGTTTTCAGCTTGGTCGGGTTGTCGCCGGCCTCGACGAATTCGTGCGCGATGACATCCCAAGGCACGAAGGGCGACGACAGCGCGTCGAAGTGATAGCTCTCGTACTTGCCCTCGCCCGGCGCGGTAGCAACCCAGCGGCCGGTTTCGTAAACGGCGAACTTCTGCCAGGCCTCGATCACCACGCCGCAGCACGGCGGAATGTACCGTGCATTGTAGGGCCGAACGCGCTCAAACTCGAAATTCTTGCCCCACTCAAAGCGGAGGTTCGTATCCTTGCAGTGCGGGCACACCATGGTCCAGCGACGCTGGTCGCCGGCCAGGTACTTCGCCTCGATCTTCGACGCGCCCTTGATGGTCGGCGTCGAGAAATAGGCCCGCTTCCACGTGCCCGAGCGCAGGAACGAAATCTGCCGGGCCTTGATCATGTCGAGGGGATCGCCCTGACCGTTCAAGTCATCCGGATATTCGTCGATTTCGTCGCAGAGCGCTTTCTTGATCGTCTTCGAGCGCAGGTCCGCGGTCGAGGACGCCAGCGACAGGAACAGCGAGCAGTCGGGCGAAAACTTCTTTTCGTACGTTTTCGACGCCTGGCCGCCGGCGCGTGCGGTTTGCGGCGCCACCTTGCGGCGCATGACCGGCGACAGCTCGAGCGTGCGGCCAAGCTTCTGCGAGTTGAAGTCGGCAAGCGCGCCGTCGGTCGGCTGCGTCACCATCATGTCGCAGGGATCGCGGTCGATCGAATGACAGACGACGATCTGCAGCGCAGTCGTAAACGCCGACTGCGCCGATTTCATCACCGCGATTTCGTTGTCGGGCTCGTCCGGCCCCATCGCATCGATCGGTTCGATCAGATGCGGCGTCTTCGACAGGTCGATGGTCTGACCCTTGCGCTCGCCGTCCGGCAGCACGAAATGCTGGCCGGCCCAAACCGATGGCTTGACCGGCTCGGGCGGAGAGAACACGGCGGCGAAGATGCCGGCGATGATCGGCAGAGCGCGCGGGATAGTTTTCATGATGACGCGCCCTCCTTTCCGGCTTCGTCGTCAGCGGCGGCCAGCCGCATATTCTGCTCGAGCGCGCCGCGGATGTTGCGCGCAATGTTCTTCAACGTGATCCGGACGCCCTGCACCCCGTCGCGCGCCAGCGCCGACGCGAGATCGTCAGCGTAGTTCGGGAGCTGCTCGATCTCGCGCACGATCACGGCGGCGCATTTTTCCATTGAGCGGGTGACGTCCTCGACAGCGAGAAGCTTGCCGACCTTCTGGTCGTATTCCAGCTCCGCCGTGCGGGCGCGGTAGATCTCGGTTGCGGTTCGCGCCTGGGTGAGGCGCGCAACGCCATCGCTTGACGTCGACCGCGTGCCGGCGTCGCTGCCGAAGGTCGAATCGCCGCCGCCGGCATCGCCTTCGTCGTCAACGTCCGCCGACAGGATCCGCTCGCGGGTTTCGCCGAGCGCGAAATCGGCAGCGGCCGGGTCGATCTTGCCATCAATGAAGGCGGACCGCGGGATCTTGCCCGACGCGACCAGCTTGCTGATGGCCTGGCGCGAAACGCCGCGATGCTTCGCGTACTCGCTCTGCGTCATTCCGGTCATTGCACGTCACTTCAGGCCGCGGTCTTTTTGCGCGGCTTCTTCGCCGACTGCTCGGCCGCCGCAACGGCGATCTCGATGCCGCGAGCGCGCGCCACCTCGGCGAAGGAATGGCCGTCGCCGTCGAGAATGGCAGTGCCGCCGGTGAAGTCTTGCCAGCGGCGCACGGCCACATCGACGTAAAGCGGGTTCAGCTCCATCGCGAAGGCGCGCCGGCCGGCGATGTGCGCGGCGATGATCGTCGAGCCCGAACCATCGAACGGCTCATAGATCGCATCGCCAATGCGAGAATTGTTGACGATCGGCCGGCGCATGCATTCGACGGGCTTCTGGGTGCCGTGGCCGGTATCGTTCTTGACGTGGTCGATGTCCCAGACGGTCGACTGGTTGCGGCCGCCGACCCACTTCGACGTCGCCTTGTCCTTCACAGCGTAGCTGGCGACCTCGTGATCTTCCTCGAAACGCTCATCCTGCCAGACGTCGTCGGCGCCATCGCGGACGGCATAGAACGCCGGCTCATGCTTCCAGTGGTAGGCGCCGCGGCCGATGGCCATCCGCTTTTTGTTCCAGATGACCTGCGCGCGGACCTTGAGACCGGCCGCCTCGAGGGAGTGCTGCACGGTCGCCGAATGCAGGCCGCCATGCCAGACGTAGGCGACGTCGCCAGGAAACAGGCGCCAGGCCTCGGTCCAATCGGCGATGTCGTCGTTGAGCACCTTGCCCGCCGCGGCGCCGTCGCCATTGAGTCCCGCGGCTTTGCGCCAGGTCGGGTCGTAATTCACGCCGTATGGCGGATCGGTCACCATCAGGTGCGGCTTTTCGCCCTCGAGTAGCGCGGCAACGTCCTCCGGATTGGTCGACGAACCGCAGCGCAGCCGGTGATGGCCGCCCAAAAGCCACGTGTCGCCCAAGCGCGAGACGGGCACCTTCGGCGCAGGCGGCGCCGCATTGAGTTCTGTGCGGCCCGGTGAGCCACCGTGGGCGCCCTTGAGCAGGCGCTCCACTTCCTTTTTGGTGAAGCCGATGGCGGCCAGGTCGACGGCGCCGGCGCGCTGCAAAAACTCCAGCTCGCGGGCGAGCAGTTGCTCGTCCCAGGTGGAGTTTTCCGCAATGCGGTTGTCCGCCATGCAGTAGGCGCGGCGGGCGGCCTCGGACAGGTGCCCGAGCGCGACAACCGGCACATCGGTAAGCCCCAGCGACTTCGCCGCGGCATAACGGCCATGGCCGGCGACGATCACGCCCCCAGCGTCGACCAGGATCGGATTGTTAAACCCGAACTCTTTGATCGACGCCGCGATCTGCGCGACCTGCTCGTCCGAGTGCAGGCGCGCGTTGCCGGCGTACGGCACGATGGCGCCGAGCGCGCGAACTTCGATCTGCATGGGCTGGAGTTTCAAGCGGGCCGCCGTGTCAACTAGGGCTGTCAACCATGTCAACCGTGTCAACCTAAGTTTTCAGACCCCCGGCTAGCGAAATCCCGGGATGGGACTGACCCGCGGCGTACGGGGGGCCAGGAAGGACCCAAGCCCGGGGCCGAAAACGAAAAAGGCCGCGATCCGAAGCCGGATCGCGGCCAGTCTAGGAAGGAAACGCCCAAGGAGGGCGGCCAGATGCCTGCAACGCATCGCGGATCCGCACTCCAGTTTCTCAGGACGAACCCATGGTGCCTCGTGTCGACCCCTCATAAGTTCGGCGCAGTAATGCAAGCAGACTGCCGCCGGTTGCCGCACCGAGGAGGTAGACGACAATCGTCAACACCGCGAGCGGCGCGCGGACCTTGAAACTCAGGAAGGACATGGTGACGACATCGAAGTTCTGTATGGCGAAAATCAAGGTCGCAAGCGCGAATAGCGTGATCGCGGCGAGATAGATCCAACGCATGGTCTTTCCTGCACAAAGCCGGTTGCCGAAGTCCGAAGGCATGCTGGCATCGCGCGGGTGGTGCACTACAGCTTCATCATGACGTGATGTGGCCTGTCCCACCGCGGTGTCCGCTCATTTGCGCGCGAACTTGCGCGGCTGGATGACTATTTTGCGGTGCCCGTGGTCACGCCCCTCCTCGCATCGCGCCGGGCTTCGCGCCCTTCTCGGCGGTCTTCGCGCCGGTCTTGGCGGTTTGCGCGCCGGTCTTCGCGCCGGTCTCGGCGGTTTGCGCGCCGGTCTTGGCGGCGTTCCATCCCCGCGGTCTGAGCCTCGGCCTCTGGAACGGCTAAGATCGTGGCTGGCAGCGCTACGCCTAACACGGCACCTATAAGCGAAAACGCTGTTCGACGCGAAATCAGTCCCGATTGGATTTCTGCAGTCATGTCCAGTCTCCTTTTGGATTCTGTCCTACCCGCAACGTTAGCAATCTGTGGGCCTACGACAGCTCGACGTTGATCTAGATCAACTGTCCTGGGAACTGAAGGATGCCACCGTCGTCATGCCCAACCTGACTGGCACCGTGCATGGAAGATCCATTCCTCAATTACTTCGCGCTTGGTATGCTGTTTTTCGTGGTGATCGTGCTGGTCTACGGCATCATCGCGATCCACGACATCCCAGCCAGGATCGCCAAGGCGCGCCATCACCCGCACGAGGACGCGATCCATGCTGCGGGGTGGATCAGCCTGTTCCTGCTGCACCTGCTGTGGCCGTTTCTCTGGATATGGGCGATGATGTATCAGCCGGGACGCGGCTGGGGCTTTAGTCACAAGCCGGGCGAGCCGACGACGCCATCAGAGGCCGTGACCGAACTGGAAGATCTGAAGCATCGACTGGCGGAGGTGGAGGCCAAAGTCGGAATCAAAGATCGGTCGGCTCAGTTTGAAGGGCAGGCTCGGCCAAAAACAGATTTGCCGGAGTCAATGGATTCAGCTGCCGAGAAGGAACACGTTCCTGCAGCAGAAGAGACACTTGCTGGAAACCGAGGCGCCAGCGATAGCTGATGCACTCTCCGGAAATCGGAGGCCATTGATGGAAATCCTGCTCACCTTGACCTACGTGGCGATCTGCTATGTCACGTTCAAGCTTTTCAGAATCCCGGTCAATCAGTGGACGCTTGCGACCGCAGCCCTCGGTGGCATCTTCGGGCTTTCGTTGCTGTTCATCACGATGGCCTACAATCACCCGTTTTCCACCAATGCGCGCATATACTTCACGGTCACGCCCATATTGCCCGGCGTCCGAGGCCGCGTGATCGAAGTGCCGGTCGAGGACCGTACCAACCAACATCTCGAACCGGGCGAAGTTCTGTTCAAGATCGATCCTAAGCCATACGAGTATGCCGTTGCCGAGAAGCGGGCGGGACTGGCTGATGCTGAGGCCAGCATCGCCCAGCTCAAGGCGTCAGTTGATCAAGCCTCGGCGACGACTGGAAAGGCCAACGCCCAACTGCTGCTCGCGCAGGAAAACTACGATCGACAGGCGCAATTATTCCAGAAGAACGTTGTCGCGCAGGCAACCCTCGACACCGCAACACGCAATCTCGATGCGGCAAAACAGACGGTGGCCGAGGCGGCTGCTGCGGAAGACCGCGCGAAGCAAGCGTATGGCGCCACTGTCGAGGGCGAACACACGGCGATCGTTCGCTTACGTAATGAACTTGCCGATGCCCAATTCGATCTCGACCAGACCACTGTTCGAGCCCCTACCGGCGGCTTTGTCACCGAGCTCGCACTGCGCCCGGGCGTATATGTGGTTCCGGCGCCCTTCCGTCCGGCCATGATTTTTGTCAACGACAGCCAAAGAGACCGCGCTTTGGCCGCCGCGTTCCAGCAGAACGCCCTTCAGCGCGTTCGTGCCGGCGATGAGGCCGAAGTCCTTTTCAAGGGCATACCGGGCCGCGTATTCAAGGCCAAGGTTCGCCTCGTGATCGATGCGATCGCAGGCGGCCAGCTTCAAACCACGGGCACGCTAGTGAATGTCGGGGGTCCGCTGCCCGGAGACCGCGCTCTGGCCGTCCTCGACGTCGTGGATGACATGTCGGGTTACCAGGTTCCGCTTGGTTCGGCCGGCGAAGCCGCGATCTACACCGAGCACTTTCACGAGCTGTCGTTGCTGCGGAAGATCCTTCTGCGCATGCGGAGCTGGCAAAACTACGTCTTTTTCGAATCCCTCTAGAAGACTGCGCGATTGAGCTGTGAAAGTTGGTGAGACGCCCCCGAAGTGCAGGCGCGCCTAGGTCCAGATTGGCCCAACTCGGACCTTTGGTGAAGTCTGTTATCGCGCCGCTATCAGGGCACAGCGGACATGATAGGCACCCTGATTTGCGGCGCGGGTTTATGAGTAGACGCCCGAGAGGCGATGCCGCACAACCTTACGCAAATGAAAAAGCCCGGCTCGATGGCCGGGCTGTCTGGCATCGGGGCGCGCTCCGCGCGTCCGCCTGGAATCAGGCTCCGCGCTTTTAGCCGAGCTGCCGCGTATGCACCGCACCGCGAATTAGTCGATCAGCTCGATCTGCGCCTCGGTAAGACCGTTCACCTTGACGCCGCGCTTTCCGTCCTCGACGTAGACGCTGAGTCGCCCCTTTGAGTCAATTCGCTCGATCAGGCCGAAGAAACCGGCAAAGAGACCATCCACGACGCGAATGCGCTTGTTGATCTCTTCCTGCGCTTTCCTCTTCTGCGATGGTGGCAGGTTCTCGGCTGCCACGATGTCGCGCAGCACCTGCATCTCCTGGACATTGAGCCACGATCGGCACGTGCCGAAATCGAGGAAATTGTCGACACCAGGAATGCTGCGGATTGATCCGGTGCGAACCATCTCAAAATCAGGCACGAAGATCAGGCCAGGAAGGAACGGCTTGACGATGCGCTTGCCGAGGTGGGGTCGCCGCGGGATATAGCCGGACGATCGACCGACCACCGTCGCGACGATTGGAGACCATCCGCTGATGCAGCGCTCGTCAAAGGCCTTCATCACCTTCGCATCTCGGCCCGGCGCAACTCCCAGAACGAACCAACGCTCCGGCAGCGCAGGCACCGAAACAAGATCGCACCCAACCGGAACATAGCCAACGATCTGACGCTTGACGTACTGCATGTTCATTCGTTCTCCCCTGCCTCAGGTGATGCCGAAATCGTTCCGTCCTTGCGCGGTGGCCATGGCCATGGCGCGTAGAAGCCGCGGCGCTGATCGGCTCCGGTGCCGCGCGTCGTAAGGATTTCCGGACGGCGTGTGTGGATGTGCGTCGACAGGAACGTCGACCAGGCGGCAATCTGCGCCCGATCTTCGATCCAGTGCCAGGACGACAGTTCCCGCGGCACATCGGCGAAGGCGAGCACGCGCGCGGTCATCGGTCGCGGGTAGATCATGCGACCGTTGCGTTCCCAGATCGACGTGCGGGCGAGCGCGAACAATGCCTTGAGTGCCCTGCCCTCCACGCTCTCCACCGCGTAAGAGTTGCTCACCCCCTGCGAGGCCGACGGCGCGTCCGCGAGCGTTGCGGTTGGGAATTCATCGAAGCCGCGGCTGCGAATCCACAGATGGAAATTCGGAACGTGGTCGCGCTTGAGCTGCCGCTGCATCTCGAAGAATTTCGGAATCGCGGCCCGGCAAAGTAGCTGCTTATCGGGCAGCAGCTTTCGAAACTCGGCGAGCGCCAGATCCCGCCGCATCACCTCGTGCCCAGGCCAAGCCAACCACGCCTCGGCGAAGTGCTCGGGCTCGGTTTCATCTTCCGAGATCTCGCTCGGTTCGCTCGCGCCCCCGGAGGGGGTCGGGGGAGAATCTTCCGGTTCAGGTTCAGGTTCAGAGTTTAGACCCTGGCCGCAGTGCGAGGGCTGGCCGAGGGCTGGCCGAGTGCTAGCCGAGTCCAACGGCTCGTTTAGCCCTCGCTGCTGGCTAGGGCTAAACGACGTTGAAACCGCTGGCGTTTCTGGCTCCCTGCCCGTCGCACGCGCTTCGATCTCGTCGGGATCCGCGTCGAGCATCAGACGGATCAGATCAGAGCTGCGCTTACCGATGCCATCGCTATTGCGGCGACCGTTCGGCCCGATCCACTGAGGCACGCGGGTGATCGCGCCGATCTCTTCGAGCCAGCGCAGGCGGCGGCGAATGGTGTCAGGAGAAAATTCGCAGTCCTCGGCCAGTTGGTCGATGCCAACGAAGGCCTCGCCATCGCCATTGACGTACAGCGTCAGCATCGAAAGCAGGAGCTTAGCATGAACGTCGCCAAGCCGAAGGTTGCGCGCCCAGGCGTGAGCACTATCCGATGCGTGGCGAATAGCGCGCCTTTTTGCGCGAGCGAAAGCCATTTCTAGTCTCGTGATGCGATAGATTAAGTTGGACGCGGTAAGCAACTGCACTGAAAGGACGATCCGGCTATTTCCCTTGCAGCAGGATCTCGGTGATGCGATCGGTGTCGAGCCAATCGATCGCCTCGGTCTCGACGGCCTTGTCGAGCCGCGCAAACCATTCGAGCCGCAGGCGGCGACATTTCGTGCCGTTGCGGAGCGCCGGATCGGGATGGTCATATTCGATCAGCTCGCCGAGCTCGCCGCCCTTTATGACGAGATCGCGGATGATGTCGGCCAACTTGAAGCCACGCGGGCCTCCAGCGGCAAGCGCGCGCAAAATCGGCGAAAGGTCTGTCATGCTGACCTCTCGACAAACAGGCGCTTACACGCCACGATTGTAGAATGACCCAGGCCTCCGGTGTCGCATCGATGGCTCACACGGTTTACGAAATACTCAAGGACTTTCAGCCCTCTATGGCTGCAGCCATTGCACTCGCTGCGGCGACACTTGCTTATAGAACTGCCATGGCAAAGCTCTATCAGGACCGAACGTTTAGACGTCTGGACGAATTGAGAGCCAGGCTTGCCGTGCATCTCAAACTCGATGCCGCGGTTCAACGGATTCACGGCGAGACGAGCTTTCTGCTCACTCAAACCAACCCGACTGACGCTCTTATCCGCACGTTGTTGCAGACCGATGTTCCGGACCTTGAGGAGGCATGGAAAAATCTTGTGTTTTTGTCTCCAGAAGCGATGACGCATCTGGAGGTCTTGCGTCACCTCTTGCGAGTCAAGAAGACAGTGATGGATGCAGAGGTCTCCGATTACGAGGACAGCCCGGCGCACAGCGCAAAGGCGCGGATATTGATGACAAACATCAATAAGATTGTCGAAAAGAGCGAGGCGCTCCATCAGGCACTCAAGACAGAACTTGACGAGATCTTCTCTGAGCTGAAGAAAAAGTAGGAGAGTCATTCTTTAAGCGCTCCAAAACATGCCTCGCAGGCCGGCGTTGCGTTGCAGTGGATCCGCTCCTCGTCGCGCCAGAATTCGATCCAGTATAGATCGTGGCCGCCTTCGTGCTCGTGGCGGGTGACCTTCACCATTTCGCAGCGGATGCATTGCCGCTCCGTCTTGTAGGCGCCGAACCGCACGGCCTCGCCCCAACGATGGCGAGCGGTGGCGCTCATCGGTCCTCGCCATCAGTCAGCGAGCGATACTCGATCGGAACGCGATTGAATCTGGCGAGATTGATGCCGGCCTCCATGCCCGAGGAGATGCCGCGATCGGTGTAGACAACGACGGCGTCCGCGAGATGCATCCACGCGTGGCCCGCGTTGATACCGTGCGCCCGCTCATTGCGGTCGTCGTCGTTAAGGATACCCTGCTGCGTATAGAGCAAATGCGACGCAAGCGGTGCCTCACCCCGCAGCAGTGCATCGCGGACGCAAGCACGGGCATACTCGATGTTCGCGCCAACATCGCCGGCAAATGGAGACTCAAGGATCACGCGGCGCATCTCGCGCGCAGGAATCGTATGATGCTTTTCGATTACGGTCATTGCCCCAAAGCCCCCTTGATGTGCGCCTCGTTGGTCTGCAGCCAGCGCAGCGTGTCGATCGCAGCCTCGAGGCGCTTGATGTGAAATTCCGCGACCGAACGGCTCATTTTCCCGCGCGAGATGAGACGCTCTTTCAGCTCGATCTCGACGGCGTCGATTTGTTGAGACAGCGAGAACTTGCTCATGCCCGCGCCCCCTCCCCGACAGCCATCGGCGCCGGCCCGACGAGCTGCGCCAGGAAGGCGTCGCCCTCGTCGGTAACGTAGATCTTCGTGGTGGTTGCAGCGGCTAGGCCGGCGCCGATGGCGTTGCGCATGATCGACCATTCGACCTCGCGGCCCGCCTTGATCGCGAGCAGCGTTGACTGCAGCTCAAGCTCATCCTCGGTCAGCGGCAACCGCGTCTGCAGCGTGTCGTCGACGACTTCGGCCGGCGCATGGTCGCGGCGCGCGAGATCCAGCTCACGCTGCTCGGCGAGTGAGCGCAGCATCTCCTTTGTGACTGGCTCGCTCGATTGCCGGCGCAGGAACGGCGGGATGTCGAGCGGATGCGCGCCCTCGGGAATGGAATGTCCAGGTCGGTTCGCCGGCGGCGCGGCGTCATCGGTGCGGCCGACGGCAGCGACGCCGACGACATCCGAAACGACCGTCCCACACTCGGCCGGAGCAACACCGGCCGGAGGGGCTGGACGATCGACAGCAAGCGAAGCTTCGCCGCCGTCCGCGATTGGTGAGGACGCGCTGCTATGGCTACCCGGCGCGTGCTCGTCCGATGTCCGGCCATCGGCAACCCTACTAGCAGGCGCTTCCATAGCCGCCGGCTCGCCCTCGAGAACCGGACCGTCGCCTGTGTTCGCTTGGGAATGTTCGGGCGCATCGAAGCCCCAGGCGACCCAGCCCGGGCGCGCGCGCCGCGCGTTGAATTCCACTTTCGGCGTCGTAGGCCAGTGGAATTCAATGATCTCGTGAATGTTGACCGGCTTCTCCGAATGCTCGCCGACCGGCGCGGAGAAGTTGCTGCGGAAATGAGCCGTCGCCGGCACCACCACCTTACCGCGGACGCCGACCATGACGATTTCGTGCTCGCCGGTGAACCAATAGCCCGGACCGCGGGCGTTGCCCGGGCGCTCCTTGTTCCAGACCAGGCTGGTGACGTACCGGAAGCCCTGCAGCTCCATCACGCGGATGGCGATGGCGAGATGCGGGATCGTGGTCCACTTGAACAGGATGCAGTCGTCGGCCAGGCAAGCGAACCGCTCGGCGCAGCGAGCGACGATTTCCTCCGGCGTGTGCGCGTCCTCCGCGGTCTCGTAATGCATCGACGGGTGACGTTCGACGCCGGTCTCGCGCGACCACGGCTCGTGATCCCATTCGAAATCCTCGATCGCGACGCCGAAGGATTTTTCCGGCAGCGACTGCAGCTTGCGCCCGAGCTGTTGCTCGCGCTCGGCCCGGCGCTCCTTCTTGGCCGCGACCTTCTCTGCCCGGATTTCCTTGATGATCGGCGCCAGAGCTTTCTTGACCTCAGGCGTTAGCTTGCCCTCAGCATCCCGCGGCAGAGCCTTAACGATCTCGCCCTGACGCTCGGGTGGCTGCGCGGCGATATCGGCAGCTGTCGAAACCGCGATCTGCCCCGCTCTCACCGCATCGGATATTTCCGGGATCGCATTCCGTTTCACCACCTTGGCGCGCTCTACGGACGCTCGACTGGCCTGCGCCAGGTTGGAGGCTGCCTCAATTGAGGTACCCTCGCTGTGCTGGTTGCCCCCGAGCTTCAAATCCGCCAGATCGGCCGCAAGCATCGCCCGTTGCCCCGGATCGAGATGGCGCCGGTTGAGGTTTTTGGAAAACACGTAGGCGAGCGGATCGCCGTCGATCTCCGGCCAGAACCGAACGAAAATCGTATCATTCGTGGTATCGAGCAGGTCCTCGAGCGCGAGGACCGTCCCGGCCCGCTTGCCCCATCCGGCGCCAAGCGGCTCCTGCGTCGACACCAGCCACACCAGCGCGCGATAACGATTGCGACCGTCGAGGACCTGGAAACTGCCGGCACCCTCGCCGTTCGCCATGTCGATCAGAACCACGCGATCGAGCAGGCCATTGATCCGGATGTCTTCGGCGAGGTCGTAAAACTCCTGACCTTCGATCAGCGGGAACAGGTTCGCGTAGCGGTGGAATGCGAGCGTCAAAACGGAATCTCCGCCGGTTGAGGCCGCGACCCGAGGCTGGCGACGAGGTCGCGGACGATGTCATCGAGCAAGGGAATCGACGAACGCGGGCCGCTGTTGCGGGCGTTCCGCTTGTCAGTCGACCAACGCAAATTTGCGCGCCGGTTATCGAGCGTCTGGCGGTTGGCGTGGTCGACGGGATGCTTTGCCATGAAGCGCTCGGAGCGCGGCTCCGCGACGATCATGATCTCGCGATGCATCCGCAGCGTCGCCCGATCCGGGCCAACGTTGCGCTTGGCGTATTTCTGCCAAGGCGTGCGCGAACCCCAGCTCACGTTCCAGATGTGCTCCGACAGCCACTCGTAATCCTCGGCGTCGACCAGGCACCAGATGTTCTCGCGCGCCGACAGCATGATGCGGCGCCACGGCGTCCACGACAGGTCGATCAGGTCGACGGAGACCTGCTCGAGCTGCTGCTGACGCGCGAGGGCGAAGGAGCCGTGCATCAGGCCCTGCCCCGCTTTTTCATGAACTCTTCGAACAGCGGGGGGACGTAGTCCTCGGCGAACGTGCGCCCATCTTCCGTGCGCCAGAGCCGCACCGGCTGACCGCCGACGCTGGCGATGATCTCGCCGTTATTCGGGATCAGCAGCTGGAAGGCTTCGATCACCTGATCGCGCGACATGCCGTCCTGCACCAGGCGCTTGACCTGCACGTGCAGCGGGCTCTCCGCTGTCATGCCGAGCGCATGCATATAGACGCCGTCGATCGACTCGGACTCGGCGAGTTCGTTCGGATCCTTCTGCCGGCGCTTGATGATGCGCCGCATCGCCTTGGTGTCGTAGCCTTTGGCCTTCGCTTCGGCGAACAGCGCACGCTGATCGTCACCGAGCGCCTTGCGCTCTTCGGCGAGGCGCTCGATACGCTCGATGTAGACCTTGAACTCTTCGCGGGCCTCGGTGCGGAGCGAGGTCGTCATCGCTTCACCCAGCGGAAGCCGACACCGGCATCACGTTCACGGCGCGAAAGGTGCGGCGCCACCAGCACGGCGACGATCAGGCCGGCGCCAACCAGCAGCAGGCAGAGCACCACAACCAGGAAACGCAGGTCGTCGACGTCGATCGACAGCCAGCCCATCAGAGCCCCTCCTCGAGCGCGGCCAGGCGGCGCGCGGTTTCAGTCGCCTGCTTGCGCAGGCGCGCGACTTCATGCGTGCGGCGGACGTTTTCGGCCCACGGGTGCTTGCAGTCGGACGTGAGCGCATCGAGCACGCGGTCGCCGACGTCGCTGCAGATCAGCCGGGCGAGCGCCTCGCCATCGGGCGCGCCAGTGCCGGCGATCCAGAACTCGCAGATGCGCGGATGGCGGCCGGCGCGAGCGGCGAGGTTCTGCGCCAGCTTTTTCGGGAAAATCCCGCGCAAATCCGCGACAACCGGCGCGAACCACAGATGAGATCGTCGGGATCGTCCGATCTTTTCATCGGTCCCATTTTTTGACGATTTCGCGCGGGTCGGGCTCATGAAGGCACCCGCTCGGGACGCGCTACGCCCTCCGGCCAAACCGCGGCTTCCGGCCAGTTTGAGGAGAACCAACTCATGGTTTTTTCGAAGCGCCGGACCTGGATGTCGGCGCCCGCCTCGATTGCCAACAGCTTTTTGGTGTCCCTAAGCGCGCGCCAGCTGACGGTGGAGAGGTCGATGCCCTCCGCCTTTCCGTAGGCCCGCGCGACAATCAAAAGCGAATCTATGGCGCTCATGACGCCGATGAACGGTAATTTTACCTATCCAGTCAACGGTAATCTTACCGTTTCACACCAGATTACCGACCAGTCAAATTACCGGCCCATGGACAACCTGAAAAAAATCGTTGCAAGGATCGACAAGCGGCTAGCCGCTGTCGGGCTGAAAGCAGCCACGGCGTCCCGTCAGGCCGGTCTTAGCGAGAGTGCGATTTACAACATGAAGCGCGGAGCAAAGGGCAAGATCGCCACGCGAGGCGCCAACGCGGCGACATTTTTGGCCCTCGCCCCCGTGCTCAAAACCACCCCGGCCTGGCTCATGTCGGGCGAAGGCCCCGAGGTTGTCGAGCCCGACCCTCACATCGACAGCGGCGCAATCCTGCCCGACCCTCCCCGCAATGGCCGATTTGTGCGAATTGTGGGCTATGTCGGGGCCGGGAGCGCCGCCCACTATTACGCGATTGCCCAAGGAGATTATGAAGAGGTGGAGGCTCCGATCGGCTCCGGCGATCAAACGGTCGCAGTAGAAATCAAGGGCAAAAGCTTTGGCCCGCTGCTGGATTCATGGCTGGTGTTCTATGACGATGTCCGGTCACCAATGTCCGATGACCTGCTAAACCATACATGCGTGATCGGCCTCAGCGACGATCGCATTCTGATCAAGGAAGTTCGACGGGAGCGCGACGGCAGCTATACGCTCCTCTCAAATTCGGACGAACCCCCTATCCGAAACGCACAGATTGAGTGGGCCGCTAAGGTAACAGGCCTTCGACCGAGGCGATGATTTAACGGTAAATTTACTGTTTTCGTTGACGCAGTAAAATTACCGATTTAGATAGTCCCCGTTTGTTCTAACGGGAGACCTATATGCGTCGTTCGACCTGCAACCGCCTTCCCGGCGTCAGCCGCTTGACTGTACCCACCTCCTCCATCCCCGAATTCATCAGCACTTCGTTCGTCCAGCCCCGTGCCAACCTATCCGGCGATGTGGCAACCGCCCAACTCGCTGAGGACATGCGTCAGGCGGGCAATCGCGAGGGCGGCGTCTCGCGAGACGACTTGAAGCTGTTGGGATGGACAGGCGCCCAACTGGATTTGCTCGGTGACAAGGCCAGGATCAGGGCGCAGCGCCTGTCCGGCGGCTCGAGCTAGCCGATGGCAGCCCCCGACATTGAGAGCGCCAGCGCCGAAATCTACCGGCGCTGGCGCCGTTTCGTTTCCGCGGAGGAAGCCCGCCACCAGGCAGCGGCCTTCGCGCGCCGTTTCCACATGCCGATCGACGGCGCACTGGCGCGCCCGGTCCCGACCGAAGCCGAGCTGGACAGCATGCTGCAGGGCGTAGCCGACGCGATGGGTGAGCCGTGAGCGCCCTACCGAACTGGCAGTACCGACACCTCAAGCTGCTCAAACTCAGCCCCTTTGAGCGGCATCAGCGCGGCGGCTGGCGATTTGGCACGCGACGGATTTCCGACAGCGTCGTGCAGAGCCTTATCGCCAGCGGGCGCGCCACCATTGACGGCGAGCGCGTGCAGCTCGCGGAGACGGAGGCACGGCGATGACGCAAAGCCAACTCCTTCTGACCATCCTGGCCGCGTTCGCGGCGATTGTAGTTGCGTGGATCTACCTGCCATGGTGGGCGGCGCTGCTGGCGACGGCCACGATCTACGTCGGGACCGCCGTGTTCCTCCTCGATATAAAGAGCGGGATGAACGCATGACGGCGCCGAAACCATCCGATGTCCGCTTCAAGGTCGAGCCCGGGGATGTCAGCCCCGAGAAGGCCGCCAGGCGCCTACACCTGACAAACGAGCGGTTCGCCGAACTCCTGCCCCGGCTGTTGGCGCGTGGATTTCCTCCAGCCGACCCGGACACCGGGAATTACGACCTCGATGCAATAGATCAATGGCGCCGCCTGCGGAACGCGCCACTTTTCGGCTTGACTGCAAGCCCCCCGTCGATTCAGCCTGCCGCGACAACGCCACCCATCTCGCTAGGGGAAAAATTCCGTGCGGCCCAGGAGCGGAAGCGGCATGGTCCCGCTGCCTAGGTATATCCACGCCAAGAACCGCCGCGGTCGCCTCGTCCTGCATTTCCAAAAGTTCCGCGGCTCCGACAAAGCCTGGCCCCGGATCCGGCTCCCCTCAGACCCCCTTACCGACGAATTCCTGAAACGGGCCGCGCAATGTGAGCGGCTCGAGGCCGCGAAGGTCGACGGCCAGTGGCGCTGGCAATTCCGCGACGCGACGGAGCAGCTTCGCGAGCTGCCGCAGCCGACTGACGCCGACACGTTCTGGAAGGCCGTCGACAAGGCGGAGGAGATCGGCAAGCGGCTCGCGGCCGGCGAACGCAAGACCTTCTCGAGCCTGGTCTACGAGTTCCGCAACAGCGCTGCGTTCGAGGTGCGACCTCCCGGCGTGAAAAAGAAGAAAGGTAACGGCATCGCCCAGGCGACCAAGGAGCAATACGATCCGCACCTGGACGAGATCGAGCGCTGCTGGGGCGACGATACCGTCGCCAGCCTGACGCCGGTCGACGTACAGGCCGCAATCGATACCTACGATGATCGCCCGGCCGCCGGCCGCGTTTTCCGGTCGGTGCTGTCCCGCGTCATTTCGTGGGGCATCCCCCGCGGCTACCGCACCGACAATCCTGTCGAGCACACCGAGACCCTCGGCGAAGGCGGCACTTACGACCCGTGGCCGCCATGGGCCTTTGAGCTGTTCTTTGAGTACGCCAGGATCGATTTGCAGCTCGCGGTCTATTCCGGGCTGTTCACGGGCCAGCGGTTGAGCGACGTGATCAAGATGCGCCGCCCGATCGGCGTCGAGATGCCGATCGTCGCACAGAAGACCGGCGAGCTGATCCCGATCCAGATCCATTCCGAGTACGGTCAGATCATCCGGGCGATCGACTCGAAGCACGAAATGCTTCACCTGCGCTCAGACGGCGAGCCGTGGACCTATGAGGGGTTCAAGACCGCCTGGCAGAGGCAGATGGACGCTCCGGCCGGGCTCTATTCCAGCCAGCGGGAGCGCGAGACGGCCAAGGCCTTCCTGCGGTTTCGGGAGCACCGGCTCGTGTTCCACGGCTTGCGCAAGAACGCGGTCAACATGCTGCTCGAGGTTGGCTGCTCGGAAGAACGCGTGGCCTCGATCGTCGGTATGACGGCCGCCATGGTTCACCACTACTCGAAGAAGGTAAGCCAGTTCCGGCTAGCGCGAGAGGCGATGAAGCAGCTTGAGGCTGGATGGGCCGCGCTCCGACCGACGGTGCTCGGCAACGTTCGACCGATCAAGCAACAGGGCGGCGGGGTACAAACCTAGGCAAAACAGGCCCATTTTCGCACATTTCTGCATGCCACACTGTACCCCTCCGCTATTGAATTTGTTGCAGAAAACAGCCGTGGCATATTTCTTTTAATCATGGGGTCGTGGGTTCGAGTCCCACCGCGCTCACCAAAAATCAGAATATAATCAGCACCTTAAATTCTTCTCATTCCGTTCTAGGCGCAAGCGGTCGACAATTCTCGGCTCCGAGTTGGCAAACCCTCGTTCGAAGTTCGTTCGCGGCATCCCCGTTAGCGGTTTTCGCCGCGCCGACCGCATGCCCTAGCGGCTTGCCGCAGCGAGCCCGCACGGCGCATTCTCACGGCATGGGCACCAAGTCACGCGAGCGCATCTATGGCGCATCCGTGCGTTCTTCAGTCCGATGATCGCCATCTGGGTCGACGGGCGGCGCAGTCGCTTCCTGAGACGCAGCCGACGACGGCGACGGGGAAGGTGCTGCGGCGGGATCTGCGCGCGAGCGTAGATTCTCTTCGGCAAATTCGACACGATAGGCAAATGCAAAAAACTGCTTCTCACGCCGCGGGCCTGCACCGCGCCTCCCTCAACAAGCTCCACGATTTGGACGCGGCGCTGGAGCTCATGTACTATGGCTGGCGCGGGATGACGCTCTCGGCCGACCAGTATCTCGCCACGCTTGGCCTATCACGCCCGCACCATCGCATTCTCTATGTCGTCGCACGGCGGCCCGACATCTCGATCGGCTCGCTGATCGAGGTCCTCGGCATTTCCAAGCAAGCTTTGAACCGGCCGCTCGGCCTGTTGCTCGAGCGCAAACTCCTGACATCGAAGCGGTCGCCCGAGCAGCATCGATCCAAATTGCTGCGCCTGACGCAGGCAGGGCAACGCATCGAACAGCGGGCATCGGGCTACGAGCGGGAGGTCCTGCGTGAGGCATTTGATCGTGCTGGCCCGTCCGGCGCGGCCGCGTGGATGGCCGTTATGGAAGCCATCGCCGACAACAACTGACTGCGCTCTCAGGTCAACATGATTGGCGTCACTGTCGCACCGTGCCACTCTTCGGCAGTTACACTCGGGGAGGCCAGAAGCATGAGCGGACGGACAATGGACCGGGCGACCGCTGGGCGCTTTGTCGAGGCGTGGTGCGCCAACTGGTGCAAGGTTGATATCGACGCCGTCGTCTCGCACTTGGCCGAAAACGCCGAGATGCGCAGCCCCTGGCGCTCAAACTGACGGAGTCTCCCGTGGTCGTTGGCGCCGAGAACATTCGCGCCTACTGGCGCAAGGCTTATGGAGGCATCGAAAACGCAGACCTGAAAATCCTGGACTGGAGCTGGGACGAAACGATTGCGCGCCTAACGGTGTGGTGGCAACTGGGCGACACGCGCGCCAGCGAGTTCATGGACTTCGATGATGCCGGCCGTGTAGTGCGCAGCGAAGCCTTCTACGGAAAGTAGCCCATGCGATTCTCGGATTTCGTCCTGCTCCTCAACGCACTCTGGTTCGGCGGCGCATTCATCCAGTTCAGCATTGCCCAGCGCAATACGCTGAAGATCCTGGTGCCCCGGGAAGAGCGCGGAAATCCGATTGCGCCGACCTTGTCGGCCAGCGTGGCATTTCTGGGCGGGATCAATCTGCCAATCGGCCTGTTGTCGCTTTATCTGCTCGCCCGGCCGCCCTTCTTTCAGGCGATTGACGCGCAGCTTGCGCTGTTCCTGTTCTTCGCCGCGTGTCACTTCAGCCAGTTCGCCTATAACCTCCCGGTCCTGATGCGCGGGGGGCGCGTCGGGGTGGCATACTGGCCCGTATTGAAGGGCCCGATGCTCAGGATCTTCGTCATCGATGCGACGCTGTTCGTGGCAAATCTTGTCGCGGTTTTGCTGCTGGCGTCGCGTTCCTGATGCTCCGCCCTCATGCCGGTGTCGCCTTCCAAGAGCGGCATGCCGCGCGCGATGGCGCGGCCCGCCGCTACGCTTGACCAGGCCGTGGCGATCGAGGACCGTCGCCCATAACAAGTGCGGCCCGCTCTCGCTGGACCTGCCGGCCTTCCAGCAGGCCGAGACGCCGCTGATTGAGACTGTCAGTCGGGGATCGTGCAGCGAGTTAATCACCCATGGGCAGAATCTCACAGGCTTGTGTGGGGAATTTCAGCGCGTTTGGGCCACTAATCAGTTGTTGACCCCAGCAGGGATCCTCCCATGGAGTTGCCTGCACCAGCTTTGTTGGCGGGCGTCTTTCTTGTCGGCGCTCTGGTTGGCTATGCCGTCAGAGCGTTTATGTCCGCCAGGCGTCGGACTCGAGCCCGCAACCGGCGGCATGATTTCAAATAACTCACTCCCACGACGCCCCGTAGCCTGCTCGGGCGAGGATCGATCCAACAAAAGTGATGGGGGCCCAGTGGAATTTTATGATAGTTTTATGACAGCACGACTGACCTACCCATTTACCGTTTGGAAATGCTTCTCTTTCCCCCGAATTGGACCACAACGAACGAGGCAGCAGAGCCTCGTCGATTGGAGCGAGTAGCCCGCGAACAAGCTGCGCTGTGCCTCCTCGACGAGTCGCGCAACGCCATGCTCGAGATCGCCGGCAACTACACGAGAGCCGCAGCGGTTTCCCAGACGTCTTCACCCCTTCTCGCGGGCTTATTCGCCTGGTGGTGGAGGTTGGTGTGTGGGTAAGAGCGCCCCTTTGGGGGGCGCCCTTCGCGCTTTCAGGGCACCGTGATATATCCTCACTCGTTTGCACGCTAAAGGTGTGTCGTAAAAGACTCACTCGGCGATAAATTCGGCCGGACTCTTGTTGTTGGATTCGGCCCGTGATTCGATTTCACAAATGATTTTCTCGAGCGGTTAGAGCTCCAACGCGCCCATCACTTCGCGACGCCCTCGCTGCTGGCATCATGCGGAGGTGCCTCTCGATAGACTTCCGGCTTGGTACGATATCTGCGCCCACCTGAAGTGCAGTTGTTGCGGCTCCGTGGGGTGGGCGATCCCGGCTGATTTTCCTGCTCGCGCTCACGTTTTCATTTCGCACGAAACTCGCTGGCGGCGATGCAGACCTGATCTCGTTTTCCTCCGCAGGGCGCCCAACTACACGAACCTATCCCTCCAGGAGGAAGTGAAATGAAGTTCGTTGCAGTTGCCTTGACCACTTTGGCCATGCTCTCGCTGACCTTCGTGCCGGCAGATGCCGCCAAGCGTCACCACCGCGCCCACCACGCGAAAAATTACGGTAACCCGAACGGCACAGCCGGTGGCCCGACCTCGCTGAGCGGCACGGGATCGTCGCAGTACGGAGGATCAAGCCCGGGTACCGCGGGCAAGAACTGATCCGCTGGAGAGTGTCTCTCTCCCTATCGCGCGGCGACTATGATGTGCGGATGTCTGGCCCTTGATCCCGACGCCTTGCACGTATTCGCCGCCGCAGCCGAACTCCCCGCGGATTGTGGCCTGATCTTGTCGCTTGCGTGGCGGACTGTGTCAGGCGCCGGAACGTTTGCATCGCACGAAACCATTTTCCACTGCCGACGAAAAAGTCCTGAAACAAAGTGCGAGCTATCTACGTTTCAAAAGGAAAACAGGGATGGCTAACATGCAGTTCATATTGGACCTGTTCTGGGAACAATCGTGCAGCAGGTATCTCGCCTCCCTGGCACAACGGGAGATGCAGCAATGATCGAGACCTCTGCAGCAATCCTCGCGCTGGTGAGCGTGGGAATTTTCCTGGCGCATGCACTCGACGCTTATCGGATGGGTTAGCGCAGGTACATTCCATTTGGGTGCGGACCCCAGTTCACTACTGCTCTGATCTGGGGCCCGTTGTTTTACGGCATGCTTGGCCGGCTCCTTGCCGACGATACCGGCGGCATGCTCTGGGTTGATCGCGCCTAATCGGGCGTAGCTCAGCGTATGGCTCCAGCCTTGTTCTAATGCTCCGGGAAACGTTCGCGACTTCACGCGTTTGAGCAAGGGGCGAACACAGGAGGAGCACAGATGCGAACTTCGATTTTCGCGCTGCTTGTCGCTCTGGGAACCACCATCGGGATGCCCGCGACAGCACAGCAGCAACAGCAGTCGGCACCTAACAATCCTCAGATGCAGGATGAGGCCGATAAGGGCGTCAAGACGCGCAATTCGGGAGAGTCCGGCTATGTGGCGGACCAGGAGAAGCCGGGCGCGTCGCCGACCGCTCCTGGTCGGCCGAACAGCCAAACAACTGGCTCCGGCGCAGGAACCGAAGCCCCCACGGGTCCTGGCTCAGGTGGCAGGTCCCGTTAGTCTGCGCAGATCCGCCATCGCACTGCTTTCCGCGCCAGGAGATCCGAATGACCACCGCGGCAAAGCTCCTCGCGCAAAAGCAGCAATTGCTCGAGCGGCTGCAGGAGAATCCCGGCGCGAACGAACGCGCCGAGATCGAGCGCCTGCTCGAGCAGATCGACACCGCGTTGAATCTGCTCGATGAAGCCGGCCCCAGCGGCTCCGGCGAAGAGCCCGACTAGATCATGATCCGATTAGACGGAATCGGATCATGATCTCATCTCTTTGTTTGAGCATGATCTTTTCGGAAAACCGGTTTCCACTTTTCCGGATCATGCTCTAACGCGGGTCGGATGGCTGCCTACAAAATCGCCTTGCCGGAACTGGATCTCGGCGCTTTCCTTAAGATCGTGGGTCCTTGGGGCGACACCTAGGTTTCACCTGGCCTCGCGCCATCCACCCGCAAGAGCCCCTGCCTTCCTCCCGGTCGGTGGGGGTTTTGTTTTTCATCAAGCGGATTGGCCGGAAGAAAAAGTATAAGATGGGCCCGTGAGGAATTGCTCCAGCTCATTTCGAGGAAGCGCTATGGATAGTGATTTTGTCGGTTACCAGCATGCGATGCTTGTTCTCATGCGCCACATATTGGCCGAGCAAGCACTGCAGAGCGGCGAGGAGCCGATGCAGTGGCTCCGCAACTTCAAGAGCCGGGTGGTCCAGGACATCAAGGGAACGTCAGGTCCTTCGGAGCAGGACGAACTGGCTGTGATCCCGGTGTCTCTTGCCGTTATCGACGACGTTTTTGCCGACGTGATGTAGTTTGAGAACGAGCGCTCTCGGCACGAGCGGGCCTGTCACCCCTCGCCGCCAAGCGCATTCATGCGGGAGATGTTGAGGATTTCCGCCTCGCCGCTGCCAACGCGGACAACGTCTCCCACGCTCCTGCCAAACAGCGCCCGCGCCAACGGCGAGGCATGCGAGACGGTGCCGTGAGCAGGATCCGCCTCGTCCTCGCCGACGATCCGAAAGGTCTGTTGTCGACCGTCATCGCGGAGGATCGTAACGGCGTGTCCGAAGCGAACCTGGCTGTCGTCCTCGGGCTCTGCCACCACATTGGCGGAGGCGCGCCTCGCGCTCCAATAGCGCAGGTCACGTGAGGCGCTCGCGATCGCCGAGCGGTCGCCTTCCGCCTGTGCCGCCGCCAACGCCTCTTGCGCGGCCGCGACTGCGGTCTCGATCTGGGCAAGGCCTTCCCTGGTGACATCGTTTCGCGCGTCCGAGATCGGCCGATCGGGAAGATCGTCGAGATTGCCCTCGCCTTCCCTGACAAAAGCGCGGCTCATGTTGCTTCCATGCGCGTCCGGCCAAAGCGCGGATCGCCCATCACCTTGCCCTTGCGATCATTCTCTTCTGGCATCTTCGACTCCGAGAGTGGAGATTTCCAACGGCACTGAACCGGTGTCGTTCCTCGACTTCAATCGGGATAATTCGGCATCATTCTTAGGAAAATCCGGAACGCCTCGCAGACTCCCAAGTTATCGTCCCGTCGATTGGGACGACATGATCCACCTTCCCAAGGGCCCCGGCGATTGTCCCCCGAGCAAGCCGGGGCCCGACTTTTTGAGAAGCAAAGATTGAGCCCGCTGAATTTCGTCGCACCGAGCGATGCGGACACATCGCGATATCACGACAATATCAGCAGACCATTCGACTCTGGTGAGGCAAGTCCACGATGAGGGGCGCAGAGATTCACTATAGCCGCTGGCCATGCAGCACCAAGGGATTGAGTTCACCGTCGAGAAAACCAGGCAGCGCCACGTCTGGCGCTGGGTATTCTGGATCGGCGATCAAGCGAGGACCGGCCTGATGCGAACGCCATTGGAGGCGCTCGCGATACGCCGGACGCAAACGCTGATTGATCGCGAGTTGAAAAAGCGGGCTCAGGAGAATGCCTGCTAGGCTGTGTGGACTCTTGGGATTCTCAAATCAGACGGAACGTGATTCAAGGCTTTCTTTTAGGAGGAAGCCTTGGGGGTTCTGGATCGGCTCGTTCTGAACGACACGCAATGGGACCGTATCTCC
>NZ_JBVAPG010000116.1:0-26560 GCF_055413685.1 Bradyrhizobium sp. LeoA1Lang
CTCGACAACACCAGCTCGACGGTCTGGCGCTTGTATTCTTCGGTAAATGACCGACGTTGACGTTCCATTCAACACCTCCGGGCTCAATGAGCCTACTACAGGTGTCCACTCATTCGGAGGAGGTTCAGCGCTCTACCCATCCTACGAGCCAAGTGTGTAGGGTGGATTAGTTAGCGCAGCGTAATCCACCATCTTCTTCGCAGCGTTCGGCTGGCGGCGGGTTGCGCTTCGCTAACCCGCCCTATCCATGCGCATCGAGGTGAAGAGACGCGCGCAGCTAATCGCATCTCAACAATCCGTTTCCCCAGAGGACCAATTTACTTAGTTTATTGCTATCGGGTTTCCCCTTTGCCTAGTTTTTCCGGTGCTGGGAGAGCAAAGCCAATGAAGGACATGCAGGCGCACTTGGAGAAGCTTCGAAATGAAGCTGAGGAGTGCGATCTAATCAGCAAGCTCGCCACCAACGCGACCAAGAAAGCATTGTTTGCCAAGCTTGCTGAACATTACCGAGCGCTGGTTAAGGAAGTTGAGCAAGCCATAGCGGCTTCCTCGGTAGATCGAAGTGGTTGAAGCCGGCGGTTCAATGACTCGCCAACCCTGCCAATAAGGCATAGGCTCTAGGCTGCCCCTCAGTGGGGGCGACGGGCACGAACCCGCGCATCTGCGAGGTGAGCAAATGCCCAATCGAAACTCGCGGAGGCGCTGGGGCTAAGCGCAGTTCGCCGGGGCAGGGCGCGCGCCTCGACGCTCGCTTTGCCCTTACGTGGACAGCCGCTTGATGGTCTTGATGGCCTGATTGGGGCCGCGCCAGCCTAGGAACTCAAGCTCCTTTTTCTCAAGCGCATCCGTCGCGAGAAAGAACTGCTGAATCTCTTGGTGCGCTCGCGAGGGAAGATGCCGGATGTCCTTTAGATCGGTCTCGAGCGGAGTGCGGTCGGGCACGGCGAACAGGCGATCGTTTCTCTCTTTCTTGCGCTTGCCTTTCTGTTCGACTTCGAGAATCCCGATCGGTCTGCATCGCAAGACCACGCCGGGATAGGATTGCGCATCGTGAATCACTAGGACGTCGAGCGGATCACCGTCCTGCGCCTTGGTCGATGGGACAAAGCCCCAATCGTACGGATAGCGGAGGCCGGCCATCAGAGGCTTGGCGAGCGTAAACGCACGCAGCTCCGGATCGAAGTCGAGCTTGCAGGTGCTTCCGCGAGGGGTCTCGATCACTACAAAGATGTGGTCGTCGTCTGCCCAGGTTGGAAGCTCAAAAAGGTTCGTCATCTCATCTTCCTTGGGCTGCACCGACGGTGTCTGCCATCCGGGCTCCTCGCATGCCCATCGGCTTCGGCGTCCCGGTTGTGGTATCGCGCGCGGTCTGGTGCTCCATCTCGGCATCGATCTCGGCCCCCAGAAGGATGACGATCGCTGACATCCAGAGCCAAGTCATGAAGCCGATGACGGCGCCGAGCGAGCCGTAGGTCTCGTTGAAATTGCCAAAGTTGGCCGTGTACCAGGAGAACAACCCCGAGCCGGCGAGCCACAGCAGGGCGGCTATTGCGCTGCCCCACGTGATCCACCGCCACCGGGGTGTCTCGCGGCTGGGACCGTAACGATAGACAACGGCGAGGGCGAACGTGAGGATCAGGTACATCGCCGGCCACCGTCCCATGCGGACGAGCATGTCGCTCGTATTGGGCAGGCCGACGTAGTTGAGGATTACAGGCACCGCGACGATGGAGCCGAGGGCAGCCAGGATGAAGAGGACCCCGCTGATGGTGAAACCGAGCGACATTGCATTCAGTGTGAGGAAGCCGCGCTTTTCTTCTTCGCCATGGATGATATTCAGTGTGTCAAAAAGCGCCTTCATCGCCGCATTCGCGCTCCACAGCGAAATCGTCAGACCGATCAGAAAGGTCAAGCCAAGCGTCTGCAAGCCCTTGGACACGACCCGCGTCAACTGTTCGTGCGCGACGTCGATGGCCCCGCCGGGCAGAAATCCGCCGAGCTGATCGAGCTGCCGTGCTATCGTCGAAGGATCCGAGAATAGTCCATACATTGCGACCAATGCCGCGATGGCCGGAAAAATGGCAAGTATGCTGTAGTAGGTCATTCCCGCTGAGAGGGCCAATACTCGGTGCTTCGATATGTTCGCATACACGCGCAGAACGATGTCTTTCCAGCCCGAAGCAGGAATCTCAGAAGGCCTCGTTGCCCGACGACCGCGGTCGTCGTTTCCGAGTGGTTCGCCCTGAACGCTACGGCCGGTCGGTGTATCAGCCGAACGCTCCTTCGTTGCTGGGAAGAGATATTCCGATGCGAGCGCAACGCCCAACAAAGCTACCAGCGACGCAACGGTCCAGGCGCCCGACGGCGGATGGGGACCCTCTGTATTTGCTCGCCTGATGTGCATCGCCTCGTTGCCGTTTTCAGCGTCTTGTTCGAGGTAATGTGCATGTTCGGAAGAACGTTCCTTAGATATCTGGAGGACCCATTTAACTAGGTAGTAAATGCCTAGCCGATGATCGCGTGCCGAGCCCATCGCGCTCTAGGCCGCTTCCGACACCTCCTCTTCCTCGGCTTCGAGATTGATCACCGAGGTGGCCAATTCTGTCAGCGCTTGATCGGTCGCCTCTTCCTCGGCGAGGGTGGCCTGGAGCAGCTTTGCCGCATCCGTCATGCCGAGTTCTTCCGCCCAAGTCCGCAGGGTCCCGTAGCGGGAGATTTCGTAGTGCTCTACCGCCTGCGCTGCGGACAGGAGGCCGGCATCGAGTGCTGGCATTCCCTTGAAGTCGCGCATGATCTCAGCGCCTTCATCGGTGATGCCATTGATGGCCTCGCATGTTTTGCCGCGGGCCGGCTTGCCAAGCATCCGGAAGATCTGATCCAGCCGCTTCACCTGTCCATGGGTCTCGCGCAGATGTTTGTTGAAGGCGTTCGCAAGCTCTCTCGAGTGCGCGGCTTTCGCCATCTTCGGCAAAGTCTTGATGATTTTGTTCTCGGCGAAATAGATGTCCTTGAGCGTCTCGTGGAAGAGATCGCTCAGCTTCTTCGGTTGTCGCGTCCGCCGGGAAGTCGCTCGCTTTTTCTTCGCGCGCTTGGCCATAAGTCCTCCGGTGTGAATATGCAGCAGGAGGACGGCATATGTCCTCCTCGGCCAATCAACCTGCGGGCACTCCAAAGGTTCCTAAGCCTCCAGCGAGGGGACGCCGACCGACCCGCGCGAGCGTCGGCGTCCGGATGCCATCCTGCGGCTGCTCGTCCGGATACAATGTCATCGAAGGATAGAAGGCAGCATGACCGATAGAGCTGCAACCCTGTCGATCGACCAGGCGGAGTGGCGCACGCTGTTCCTCAAGATCATCCAGCATCTTGCAAACTTCGCGCGCTGTCGAGCGGGCCGCGTCGAGGTGATATCTGTAGGATGGGGAGAGCGCAGCGAAACCCATCAATTGCCGCGGCGAAGAAGATGATGGGTTTCGCTGCGCTCTACCCATCCTACGAGATGTCATTGCGAGCGCAGCGAAGCAATCCATGTCTCCGCGTGCAGCGGCATGGATTGCTTCGTCGCGGTGCTCCTCGCAATGACGGTGACGCTTACTCCGCGGCTTCCTTTACGGAACGCTCTTCCCGATGCTCCCCCTCGTCCTCTGCATCGGTCGAGCTGCTCCAGCCGGCGAACAGATTGGAGAGCTTGTCGAGATAGAGGTAGACCACCGGCGTCGTGAACAGTGTCAGCGCCTGGCTGACGATCAGGCCGCCGACCATGGCGTAGCCGAGTGGCTGGCGGATTTCCGAGCCCGTGCCGGTGCCGAGCATCAGCGGCACGCCGCCGAGCAGCGCCGCCATCGTCGTCATCATGATCGGGCGGAAGCGGAGCAGGGCGGCCTGCCGGATCGCGGCCTCCGGCTCCAGGTGATCGTCGCGCTCGGCCGCGATCGCGAAGTCGACCATCATGATGCCGTTCTTCTTGACGATGCCGATCAAGAGGATGATGCCGATCAGAGCGATCAGGCTGAAGTCGAAGCCGGCCGCCATCAGGATCGCGAGCGCGCCGACGCCGGCCGACGGCAGCGTCGACAGGATGGTGATCGGATGAATGTAGCTCTCGTAGAGGATGCCGAGGATCAGGTAGACGACCACGAGCGCGGCGAGGATCAATAGCGGCACGGTGCTCAGCGATTGCTGGAACGCCTGCGCGGTGCCCTGGAAGCTCGAATTCAGCGTCGGCGGCGCTCCCAGGTCGACCATCGCCTTCTGCACCGCATCGGTCGCCTGTCCCAGCGCCACGCCCTGCGCCAGGTTGAAGCTGATGGTGATCGCCGGGAACTGGCCCTGGTGGCTGATCGACAGCGGCCGCACCGGCACGCTGGTCCAGGTCGCAAAAGTCGACACCGGCACCTGCTCGCCGGTCAGCGGCGATTTCAGATAGATCTTGTTCAGCGTGTCGATGCTGGCCTGCAGCTCGGGCAGCACTTCCAGGATCACGTGATAGCTGTTGAGCTGGGTGAAATATTGCGTCACCTGGCGCTGGCCGAACGCGTCATACAGCGTGTCGTCGATGAGCTGCGGCTGGATGCCGTAGCGCGAGGCGGTATCGCGGTTGATCTTCAGTTCGAGCGTGGTGCCGTTGGTCTGCTGGTCGGTTGCGACGTCGCGCAGTTCCGGCAAGGTCTGCATCTTCGCCAGGATCTTCGGCGCCCATTCGTTCAGCTCGGCGAGATTGGCGTCCTGCAGGGTGAATTCGAACTGGGTGCGGGTCGGTCGGCCGCCGAGGCGAACGTCCTGCGCCGCCTGCATGAACAATCTGGCGCCTTCGACCTGCTCGAGCTTCGGCCGCAGGCGTGCGATGATCTGCTGCGCGCTGGCGGCGCGCTGGTCGCGCGGCTTCAGCGTGATGTACATGGCGCCGTTATTGCCCGCCCGGCCGCTGCCGCCGATGGCCATGGCCACCGTCGCGACGTCAGGATCGGCGAGCGCGATCTTGCCGAGCGCTTCCTGCTTGCGCTTCATGTCGACGAAGGAAATGTCCTGGTTGGCTTCCGAGGTCGCGGTGATCAGGCCGACATCCTGCTGCGGGAAGAAGCCCTTCGGAATGATAACGAACAGATAGACCGACAGGCCGAGCGTCGCGAAGAAGATCATCAGCGTCGTGAACTTCCAGCGCAATGCGAGGTCGAGCACGTTTTGATAGCCCCGGAGCATGGCGTCGAAGCCACGCTCGCTGATCTGGTAGAAGCGGCCGTGCTTGGTCTCGCCATGGGCGCGCAGGAAGCGCGAGGCCATCATCGGGGTCAGCGTCAGCGACACGAACATCGAGACGAAGATCGTCATCGCCAGCACGACCGCGAATTCGCGGAACAGGCGCCCGATGATGCCGCCCATCAGGAGCAGCGGGATCAGCACCGCGACCAGCGAGATGCTGATCGAGACGATCGTGAACCCGATCTCGCTCGCGCCCTTGAAGGCGGCCGCCATCGGCTTCTCGCCTTCCTCGATGTAGCGCGTGATGTTCTCCAGCATCACGATGGCGTCGTCGACCACGAAACCCACCGCGATGGTCAGCGCCATCAGGGACAGGTTGTCCAGCGTATAACCGAACACCCACATCAGCGCGCAGGCGCCGAGCAAGGCGAGCGGCACCGTCACAGTCGGGATGACCGTGGCCCAGAAGCTGCGCAGGAAGACGAAGATCACCATCACGACCAGCCCGATCGTGAGCAGCAGGGTGAACTGCACGTCCTCGACCGCGGCGCGGATCGTGGTGGTGCGGTCGCTGATGACGTCGATTTTGATCGCCGGCGGGATCGCGGCGACCAACCGCGGCAAGGTTGCCTTGATCTTGTCGACGGTGTCGATGACGTTGGCGCCGGGTTGCTTGAAGATGACAAGGAACACGCCGCGCTGGCCGTTGGCCCAGGCCGCCTGCTTGGCGTCTTCCGGACCGGCGACGGCCTGGCCGATATCGCGGATTCGCAACGGGCCGCCATTGCGGTAGGCGATGATGACGTCGTTCCAGGGGGCAGCCTTCAGGAGCTGGTCGTTGGCGTAGATCGTATAGGCGCGGGTGTCGCCGTCGATATTGCCCTTCGGGCTATCGACGGTGGCGCTGGTGATGGCGGCGCGCACGTCTTCCAGCGACAGGCCCTTTGCCACCAGCTTGCCTGGATCGATCTGGACCCGCACCGACGGCTTCTGCTGGCCGCCGATGATGACCTGCGCCACGCCGGAGATCTGGCTGATCTGCTGCGCAAGCTGCGCGTCGACGGCATCGCTCACCTCGGTCAGCGGCAGCGTCTCCGAGGTCGCCGACAACAGCATGATCGGGGAGTCCGCCGGGTTGACCTTGCGGTAGGTCGGCGGCGACGGCAGGTTCTTCGGCAGTTGTCCGCTCGCCGCGTTGATGGCGGACTGGACGTCGTTGGCGGCGCCGTCGATGTTGCGGTTGAGGTCGAACTGGATGGTGACCGCCGACGTCCCGAGATAACTCGTCGAGGTCATCTGGGCCACGCCGGGGATCTGCGCGAACTGGCGTTCCAGTGGCTGCGCCACCGAGGTCGCCATGGTTTCCGGGCTGCCGCCCGGCAAATTCGCGGTGATCTGGATGGTCGGGAAGTCGACCTGCGGCAGCGGCGCGACCGGCAGCAGCGGATACGCCACGAGGCCGACAAAAAGAATGCCGGCCATCAGCAGCGAGGTGCCGATGGGGTAGCGGATGAAGGGAGCGGAAATGCCGTAGCTCATTCCGGCTTCACCTTGGATTGCGTCGGATCCGAGCTCGCGACCGCGGTGCTCACGAGCACGCCGGGCGAAACTTTGTATTGGCCTGAGGTAATCACCTGCTGGCCCGGTGATAACCCCTCATCGACGACGGATTTGCCGTCGATCGAGTAGCTGACCTTGATCCGGTGCAGCTCGGCCTTGTTCTCCTGACTGACAGTATACGCGTAAAGTCCGTCCGTGCCATGCTGGACGGCATCGTCGGGAACCACGGTCGCGTCCTTGAGCGTCCGGACCAGGAGCCGCGTCGATACCGACTGGCCCGGCCACAGCGCGTGGTCCTTGTTCTCGAACACCGCCTTCAGGCGGATAGTTCCGCTGGTCGTATCGACCTGGTTGTTGATCAGCGCAAGAACGCCTGTGGAGAGGAGGCGCTTGCCGTCGGTGGAGTAGGCGATCGTCTTGGGCGGGGAGGCCGCCAGCGCCGCCTTGATGTCAGGCAATTGGTCCTCGGGCGCGGTGAAAATCACCGCGATCGGCTCGATCTGGGCGATCGAGACGATGCCGGTCTGGGTCGCGGCATTGACGATGTTGCCGACATCAACCTGGCGCAGGCCGGCGATCCCGGTGATCGGCGCCTTGACGGTCGCGTAATCGAGCTGCGTCTGCGCATTCGTGATCGCCGCATCGTCGGCGGCGATTTGCGCCGTCAATTGCGCGACCATGGAGCGCTGGGTATCGGTCTGCTGGCGGGTGGCGAACTCGCCGAGCCGGGTGAAACGCTGCAGATCGAGCTTGGCGTTGGCGAGATTCGCCTCGTCCTGCTGCTTTTTGGCCCTGGCCTGGTCGAGCGCGGCCTGATACGGGCGCGGATCGATCTCCACCAGGACGTCACCCTTGTTGACGAGCTGGCCTTCCTGGAAGGCGATCTTCATGATTTGTCCGTCGACGCGGGTGCGGACCTGGACGGTGTTAAAGCCCTGCACGGTGCCAAGGCCGGTCAAATAGACCGGGAAATCGGCGGTCTCGACGCGTGCAATCCGAACCGGGACGGGCGGACGGGCAGCGGCAGCAGTCTTTTGTCCGTCAGCTTTGGTGTGCCCCCCGCCATAGCGCTGCCAACCAAGATAGCCCGCGGCGCCGATGGCGGCGACCAGCAGCACCCAACCTATCGTTCGTGACTTGGACATGCACGCTCATGGGTTCGAAGACAATTATAGGTGTTTAAAACCGTTCCGGGGAACCCATATAATACGTCAGCACTTAATGCGTACACACACTAACACTTGAGAATCCTAAACATTTGGAAAGGTTTAGAAGCATGATCCGGAAGAGTGGAAACTGGTTTTCCCTCCCGACAAATGCGAAGCGCTTGCGCGGATCATGCTCAAACAAAGAGATGAGATCGTGACCAGATCCCGTCCAATCGGATCACGATCTCGGACCGCGTTCCTGGAGCCCTTGATGCGCCTGTTGAAACCGACATGTCGCTCGATCTGAAACGCCAGCTTGTTTCGCAGCTTGTCGAGAGTTCGCGGCTGTTGCGCAACTATATCGACCATCGTGCGAAGACGCGCGGCACCACGCGCGCGCAATGGATCGTGCTGTTTCGGCTGCGGGAGCAGGAGGGGCTGTCGCAGGTCGACCTCGCCGATGTGCTCGAATTGCAGCCAATCTCGCTGGTACGACTGCTTGACCGCCTGGTCGAGCACGGACTGCTCGAGCGCCGGCCTGATCCGAAGGACCGCCGCGCCAACCGGCTGTTCCTCACCGATCGCGGCCGCCAGCTCGTCGACGATCTCGACAGCCTGCGTGATGCGATCGCAACCGACGTGCTGCACGACATTCCCGATCAGAGGATCGAAGCCAGCCTTCAGACGCTGCGGGACCTCAAGGATCGCATCAAGTCGCTTGGCGAAGGCCCGGACGTCGCCGTCAAGTAAAGCACCTCACCTCTCCCGCCTGCAGGAGAGGGAGTATCGAGCTGGTTGAATCCGGACTCGATGTCGTCCATATCGCAGCCCGCGAGCGAAATCGGGGTGAGCGATGGACGAGCTGAACGGACGCATGATGGCCTGTCAGATCCTGATCACGGGATTGATCGCGCGCGTTGCCAACGAGCAGAAGGATCCGCTGCGTTTCCTCACCGATTTCCGCGACGAGATCAAAGCAGTGGTGAATGGAGTGAATATTGCAGGCGAGAACACCGATCGCGTGCGTCAGGTCGCGCAGCGGACGGTGGACGAATTGTTCTCGCTGATGAAGCCGCCGAGCGCCGATTAAGCTTCGTTCGTGACCGAACCATGCGGTGATTGATTTCGCAGCGGTTTTCCCGCTCTTTAGAACCGTTATTAGAATAATTTCAAACAATCAGATTAGAAGCGTTCTGATCTGGATCGATTCAAACGAGCGATCCATGCATTCGCGTTGACCCGAAATTTCGTCGCCGATACCACCCGCCCTGGGACACGTCGTCGCGCTTCAGAGCGCATAAACCAGAATTCGTCGCGGGGGCGAGTGATGAGCAATGTAAAGGCACCGAGGTCGCTGCGTTTCGAGGTAGCGATCAACTCGGTCGGCGAACGGCTTGAGGGCTACTCGGGCAAGAAAGTGTCGACGGTCGCGGGCCTGATCGCGGTCGCATCGTTTTCCGGCGCCGAAGCGCAACAACCCAATTTGCCGCCCGTGAACGTGGAAGCGCCGGTGGCGCGGCCGCGGCCGGCCAACACCAAGCCGACACCGGATCAGGTCCGCGCGCGCACCGCACTCAGGCGCGCGTCGCGTCGCACGCAGCAGACGCGGGTTGCGGCCGTGCCTTATCCCAACGCCGGCGGGCTCAACGCCGATCGCGATCCCTATGCGGATCCCGCCGCGCCCTACAAGGTCGATCGCGTGCAGGCGTCAGGAAAGTTCCCCGAGCCGATCCTGAACACGCCGAAGACGATCACGGTGCTCTCCAGGCAAGTGCTGGACGACAAGAACGCCACCACGTTGCGGCAGGCCGTGCTGAGCACCGCCGGTGTCACGCTCGGCACCGGCGAGGGCGGCAACGCCTTCGGCGACCGCTTCTTCATCCGCGGCTTTGATGCCCGCAACGACGTGTTCATCGATAGCGTGCGTGACGCCGGCGTCAGCGTCCGCGAGAACTTCTTCACCGAGCAGGTCGAAATCCTGCGCGGTCCCGGCTCTTCCTTTGCCGGCCGCGGCACCACCGGTGGCGCCATCAACATCGTCACCAAGCAGGCGACGACGGAGGGCAGCTTCTACAACATGGATACGACGTTCGGCACCGACCGCACCAAGCGCGTCACGCTCGACGTCAACCAGGTGATCAGCCCGACGCTTGCCGTGCGAGCGGGCGGCCTGTTCCAGGACGCGGGCGTTGCCGGCCGCGATTACGTGTCCGACGACCGCGGTGGTGGATTCGTTGCGGCGAAGTGGACGCCGATCGATGCGGTGAAGGTGACTGCAGGCTATATTCACACGGATATTCATGGCCTGCCGGATTTCGGTGTGCCCTATTTCCGGCCGAGCACGGCGAGCAAGGCAGGCGGCCCGTTCCCGGATTTCGGCGTCAACCGCAACAATTGGTACGGTTTCACCGATCGCGACTTCTCGCAGGTGAAGCAGGATATCGGCACCATTAACGCCGAAGTGCAGGTCACGCCGGACCTCTTGATCAGCAACAAGACCCGAGCCTCGCACTCGCTGTTGAATTACATCGGCACGCTGCCCGAGGCGCCGGTCCTCGTGAACCCGCTCATTTTCTCGACATTGTCGGCCAATCCGCAGAGCCGCTATCAGACCACCGATATGCTGGCCAATCAGACCGAAGCCACCTACAAATTCGACACCGGAGGCTGGCGCCATACGGCGCTCGCCGGTGTTGAAGTGTCGCAGGAGCGCTCCAGCATCGACAAGTATACCGGCTTGAGTTCGGAAGCCATTGGCGCGCCGTTCTCGGGCACGGGCTCGGTCACGGGTGTCAGCGTGTTCAACCCGCAATACACGTTCCTGCCGTTCGGAACGACCCCGACGCTTGCAGGTCTCCCGACCAAGATCGGGATCGACACCACGAGCGGCTACCTGCTCGACACCGTCAACTACCACGATCTCGTCATCCTCAACGGCGGCATCCGCTACGATGATTACAAGATCAACACGAGCGGCTTCGGCACGGTCAACGGTGTTCCGAACGTGTTCGGGAGGCAGTCGGCCGAGTTCGGTCTGCCGAACTTCAATTTGGGCATCCTGCTCAAGCCGCTTCCGATCGCGAGTGTCTATGCGGCCTATGCCACCTCTTCGAATCCTGTCGGTGCGGAGTTCGACGGCACCAGCACGGCGTATGGCGGACTCTCGCCGGTGCTGAACGGTAACACCAATCAGATCTTTGGTCCCGAGAAGAACACGGCGATCGAACTCGGAACCAAATGGGAGTTGTTCGATCGGCACCTGTTGGTGACGGCGGCGTTGTTCCAGACGGAGAAGGATAACGCGCGTGAATCGGTCAACATCACGCCGGCGACCGCCACCGCGTCCTGTCCCTATCCCGCGAACACAAGCGGCACCGTGCCCTGCATCAGTGCCGGTGCCGCCTACCGCATCCGCGGCATCGACCTCGGCCTTGGCGGCAAGATCACGGACAAATGGAGCGTGTTCGGCGGACTGGTGCTGATGCAGTCCGAGGTGACGAAATCGCTCGTTCCGCCTGCGAATACGATCCTCTACACGACCAATGTCGGCCTGCCGCTCGCCAATGTCGCGCATCAATCGTTCAGCCTGCTGACGAAGTACCAGCTCACGGACATGTGGGAGATCGGCGGGCAAGCGGTCTACCGTTCCAAGATCTATGGCGGCACGTTCCTCGCGGCGAACCAGGGCACGCAACTGCCGAGCTACTGGCGCTTCGATGCGTTCGCGGAGGCGAAGCTCAACAAGAACTGGAGAGTCAAACTGTTCGTGAACAACATCTTCAACAAGCTTTATTACGACGCGTTGTATCAGAGCCCGGCTCCGTTCGTGCTCGAGGCGCCAGGTCGCGCCGCCTATCTCGTCGTATCGGCACGGTTCTGAAACGACAGGGCATGCTGATCTGCGTTCCGAATGTGCTGAGCAAGGCCGATGTGGCGGACTTCCGCCGCATCATGGATGCCAGCGCGTGGGAGGATGGACGTTCGACGGCAGGCGCCGCATCGGCGCTGGTGAAGCGCAACGAGCAATTGCCGCCGGATAGCGAGGTCGCCCGCCAGCTTGGCAGCCGCGTGCTGTCGGCGCTGACGGCCAGTGCGCGCTTCATCTCGGCGGCGATCCCACTTAGAATCTTTCCACCTTTGTTCAACCGTTACGTCGCCGCCGACGGTCATCATTTCGGTCTGCATGTCGACAACGCGGTGAGGGGAGACCACCTCACCGGCTTGCGGATCCGCACCGACCTCTCGGTTACGCTGTTTTTATCGGAGCCGGATGAATATGATGGCGGCGAGCTCGTCATCGAAGATTTCTACGGCTCGCATGAAGTGAAGCTGCCGGCCGGCGACCTCGTTCTTTATCCTGCTTCTAGTTTGCATCTGGTCACGCCGGTGACGCGAGGCGCGCGGGTTGCGTCTTTCTTCTGGCTGCAGAGCATGGTACGGGATGCGCACGCTCGCAGTCTGATCTTCGATCTGGACACCGCTATCCAGGCCTTGGTGGAGCGGCTTGGGCGAGACGACCCCGAAACGGTCAAATTGACCGGCATCTATCACAACTTGATACGCCACTGGGCCGAAGTATGAACATTCTAACTACCCGCGCGACACTTGTTGCACTCTCCGTGCTGACGCTGGTCGCGCTCACGGCATCCTCGTCGGCGCAGCAGCAGATGGCGCCCGCCGCTCCCGCTCCATCGACGCCTGTCGCGCAGCAACAGACTGCTCCCGCCGCGCCGCAACCACCGACAGAGGCGACGACGCCGGCGCAGTCACCCTCCGCCGCCGCGCCGGTTGCCTCGCAGGGAACTCAGGACGTCAGTGCAGCGCCTGCCGAAGGCGAGGGCAAGAAATCGGCGACCATCGCCGGACTGAAGGAACTGTCGCCCTGGGTGATGTTCTGGAATGCCGACATCGTCGTGAAGGCGGTGATGATTGGTCTTGCCTTTGCGTCGCTGGTGACCTGGACGGTGTTCATCGCCAAGATGATTGAGCTCACCGTCGTGCAGCGCAAGTTGCGCGCCGCGCTCGCCAAGATCAGCGATGTGCGCTCGCTCGCTGAAGCCCAGTTCGCGCTCGGCGTCAAGGGCAGCGTGCTCTCGACCCTGATCGCCGCGGCGATGCGGGAAGGGCGACTGTCGGCCGGCATCTCCAGCGACGCCGGCATCAAGGAACGCGCGGCGTCGAGCTTTGCCGAGATCGTGCGTGCCGAAGGCCGCCGCATTCGCGTCGGCATGGGCCTGCTTGCGACCATCGGCGCGACCTCGCCCTTCGTCGGTCTGTTCGGCACCGTCTGGGGCATCATGAACAGCTTCATCGGCATCTCGAAATCGCAGACCACCAACCTCGCGGTGGTCGCGCCCGGCATCGCCGAGGCGCTGCTCGCGACCGCGATCGGGCTTGTCGCGGCGATCCCGGCCGTGATCATCTACAATCACTTTTCGCGGGTGACGAAGGGCTATCTGGAACTGGTCGGCCGTGCCTCGGGCGCGGCGGCACGGTTGTTGTCGCGCGACCTCGACCGCACCAATGTCAGTGTGACCGGCGGCGCACATTCGCGCGCGGCGGCGGAGTAGGCGATGGCTGTCTCGATCGCAGACAATGACGGCGACGACGACGATTTCGCGGAATCGCACGAGATCAACGTCACGCCATTCATCGACGTCATGCTGGTGCTGCTCATCATCTTCATGGTGGCTGCACCGCTCTCCACGGTCGACCTGCCGATCGATTTGCCGACGTCGAGCGCGACGCCGCAGAAGAAGCCGGACAAGCCGACCTATGTCAGCATCAAGTCGGACCTGACGCTTGCGATCGGCGAAAATGCGGTCAAGCGCACTGAGCTGGTGCATTCGCTCGATACCTTGGCCGACATGAGCAAGGATAAGTATGTATTCCTGCGCGCGGATCGCGCGGTGCCTTATGGCGAGCTGATGGGAGTGATGGAAATCCTGCGCTCGGGCGGCTACAACAGGGTCAAGCTGGTGACGCTCGAAGGCGTTCCCGGCGCGCCTGCCGCGCCACAAGCCGCCGAGCCGGCAAAACCCTGACGACGGACAGCGATGTCTGACCTCGATCTTGAGCAGAAGTCCTCCCGGCGGCTGTGGATTTGCGCCGCAGTGGCGGCGCTTGCGCTGCATGTCGGCGGCGCGGCTCTGGCGCTGGCGAATCTGCGCGGCGACGACGTCGGCGACGGCTTGGGCGCAAATGCCGCCGAGTTCGCGGTAGAGATGGCCTCACCCAAGGTCGAGGACGAGAATCTGCCGCCGGGTCCCGACGCCGATGCGTCGCAGGCCGCTCCGCAGCTCTCCGAGCAGAAGGCCGAGGTCAAGGAGACCGACCTGCCGAAGGACGTGCCGATCGAGTCCGAAGACCCCGACCGCATCGTCACGCAGAACGACTCGAAGAAGCCCCAGGAAGACGATCCCAAGGTCCAGGCCGTCCAGACCCAGGCCTCCGAAGAGGCGCCCGCCCAGGAAGCAACCGCGCGGCAGACGCTGGAGGAGAACGCGCCGGAGGCCGAGCAGGCCAAGGCCCCGAATCGCGGCATCGGCAAGGACAGGCAGAAGCTCACCGCCGACTGGGGCCGCAAGATCAGCGCCTATTTCGAGCTGCACAAGCGCTATCCGCACAACAAGAGCAAGGCGACCACCGTGAAGGTCAGCATCGTGCTGAACCGCCGCGGCAACATCGTCAACGTCGCGGTCGCGGAGTCCTCAGGCGACCAAGCGTTTGACGACGCGGCCATCTCAATGGTTCGCCGCTCCGACCCCGTCCCCGCGCCGCCAGCCGAACTCACCGAAGACCAGTTCGCCTTCAGCCTCGACGTGAACTTCAAGAAGCCGAAGTAACGGGTTGACGCACAGAGCGGATTTAGCCCGTGAATGGTGGGCAAAGCGAAGCGTGCCCACCATTCACGGGCGGTGCAAGAAAAGGTGGGCACGCTTCGCTTTGCCCACTCTACCGTTCTACTCGACTACCGCCAGAAATAGCGGATGCCGACATAGACCACGACGAGGCAGGCGAAGATCAGCGCCACCGGGAGCGGCCGTTTGCCTGTTGGACCTGATACCCCCGGCTTCTTGGCGGGGAGGCGGCGGAAGGCGGTGACGTTGCCGCGGTCGGCGACCGGCTCGCGGGAGGGCGCGGGGACGTCGGGCGGCGTACCGGCACCGCCCATCTCGGCATAATAGCTCTTGTACATCAGCTTGATGGTGGCCTCGCTCGCCTCAAGCTCCGGCATCTGCGCCAGGAGCTTGTTGTAGGTAGCGAGGAAGTTCTGCGCGTCGGCCGACAGGGACGACGTGCCGTTCAGCTTGGCGAGCATTTTCCACGTCGCGAAGTCCGCCCTGGCGCGGGTGTCCGCACGTCGAGCGATCAGCATATCGGCAGCTTTGATCAAGAGGCCCTCGCGATTTTTTTCTCAACCTAGGCGTTGCCGGTGATGAAGAGAAGCGCACCTATCACATAGCCGGTCAGTGTCCGCAGTATCGCGGAAATAATATCAAGATTGAGACCAAGCTGCGAACCGAGGAGGGGCAGCAGGATCAAAAGCCCGATCAGGATCAGCAGCCCATAGGGCTCGAGGCGCGCGAGCGGCTCGGCGAGTGGCCGGGGCAAGAGCCCGACCGCCACCCGGCCGCCGTCCAGCGGCGGGATCGGCATCATGTTGAAGATCGCGAGCACGATATTGATCAGGAACGCGTTTTTGAGATTGTCCGCGATCCAGCGCGCGCTATCCGGCGGGAGGAATGGCAGTACGTGGAACGCCAGTGCGGCAACCAGAGCGAGAATGATGTTGGTGGCGGGGCCAGCCAGCGCCACCCAGACCATGTCGAGCCGGGGATGCTTGAGGTTGCGGAAATTGACCGGCACCGGCTTGGCATAGCCGAACAGGAAGGGCGACTGCGACAGCAACAGCACGGCGGGCAGGACCACGGTGCCGAAGGGGTCGATATGCTTCAGCGGATTGAAGCTGACGCGGCCGAGCTGCCAGGCGGTGTTGTCACCCAGCCGGTGGGCGACGAAGCCGTGCGCCGCCTCATGGAAGGTGATGGCGATCAGGAGTGGCAGCACCCAGACGGAGATGGTGTAGAGGGAGATGTTCAAGGGGGATATCCGGTCGCGGCGGCGGCCGCTCTCAACCAGACATGATGGTTGCGGTCGGGTTCCGGCGCAAGACGGTAAACGCGCTGCGACGCATTGGCGCGGAATACAGCTCTCCGCCGTCAGCGTAGCTTCTGCACTGCCGGATCGGCCTCGACGGGGCTGGATTGCGTCGTCGCGATCCAGATGCCTGCGAACACGGTCACGATGCCGACAACCAGATTCCAGCGCAGCGGCTCACCCAGCACAGTGGCCCCGACGAGCGATGCCGCGATCGGATTGACGGTCACCGAGATCGCGACGCGGGTCGGTGTCGTCCGCTTCAGCGCGAACGCCCACAGGTAGAACGTCAGCGCCGCGCCGAAGGCCCCGAGATAGACCGCGCCGAACCATTGCGGGACACCGAAAGCGGCGACCGGGGCAAAACTGCCACGCGCGAGCGAGGCGAGGATGAGGCAGGCGGCGCCGGCGGCCATGGCCATCGTGGTGAACGGGATGGGGCCGGAGCGACGGATGAACGGCTTCGACCAGATGCTGTAGAGCGCCATGCAGAGCGCGGCCGCGACCATCAGGAGATCGCCGCGCCACGCCCCTTCCGGCGCGGCGCTGAGGCCGGAGAGCAGGGCCATGGCAACGCCTGTGATCGTCACCAGGACGCCCGTGGTCTTTCGCACCGTCAATTGCTCGCTGCCAAGCACCGCGCCGACCGCCATCGTCAGCAACGGCAATGTCGAGAGCGCGAGCGCCCCTCGCGCCGCCGTCGTGAAGATCAGCGATGCGTTGAACAGGATTGGAAACAGGGCAAAGAACAACAGGCCGAGGCCGATCACTGCCGGCCAATCGCGCCGCGCCGGCCAGCCTCTTCGCTGGATCAGGACGACCGGAAGCAGCAACAGGAAGCCGATGCCGAAGCGGAACGAGCCGATGGCGAGCGGGTCGATGGCGCCCACGAGGTAGCGCGTTGCCCCGATCGACGTGCCGCCGAGCGCGCTCGAAAGCACCGCGGCCAGGACACCCCAAGTCTCACCCATCAAGTCTCATCCGGCTTGATCCCCTTTTTGGCTCTTGCCGACGGTAGGGGACAGGCGCTAATCAGGGAATGGAATTTATCTGATAGATAAAATCACCATTCGTTATGAGCCTGGATCCGGACCTCCTGAAGGCATTCGTTGCGGTGGCGGACCACCGTTCCTTCACCCGCGCGGCCGTGGCGCTGAACCGGACGCAATCAGCGGTCAGCATGCAGGTGAAGCGGCTGGAAGAGCGGCTGCAGGCGGAGCTGTTTCACCGCACTAAAGCCAATGTCGATCTGAGCGCAGCCGGCGAGGGCCTGCTCGGCTATGCGCGCCGCATCCTCAGCCTGAACGAGGAGGCGATGGGCCGCGTCCGGGAGCACAAGGTGGAGGGACGCGTCCGCGTCGGCGTGATGGACGATTACGGCACGCTACTGGTCCCGCCGCTGCTCGCCAGCTTCGTCGCCAACTATCCGCTGATCCATATCGAGATGGAGACGGGGCTGACGTCCTCCATGACCGACCGGCTTGGCGAGGCCTACGATCTCGTCATCGCCATGCATCCGCAAGGGAGCGGCGAGGGCGAACTCTTGCGATGCGAGCAGGCGGTGTGGGCGGCGAGCCCGGAGCACCGCGTCGAGGAGCTCAACCCGCTTCCCGTGGCGCTCTATCCGCAGGGCTGTCTGTTCCGGAGCTGGGCGATGCAGGCGCTCGACACTGCGAAACGGCCGTGGCGGCTCGCCTTCGTCAGCCACAGCCTCGCGGCGGTCGAGGCGATCGCAGCCCAAGGCTTGGCGGTGACCGTGGTCAAGGCCGGCACCTTTCCGCCGCGACTGCGACGCCTCTCGGAGCGCGACGGCATGCCGCCGCTCCCGCGCGCCGAGATCAGGCAGCATCGCGCCGCCAATCTATCGCGCGCGGCGTCGCTATTGGCCGACCATCTGGTCGCGGAGCTCGCGCAACCGGTCTAGAGCTTCGGTTCTGACTGAATCAGAACCGAAGTTCTAGATTCTTATTTTGACGCGTTTTCTTCACGCGAACCGGTATCCACTTCGCTCGAAAACGCCCTGATTAATACGTCGCGCGGCCGCCGGAGATGTCGAACACGGCTCCAGTGGAGAAGGCGCAATCCTCCGACGCCAGCCAGGCGACCAGCGCGGCGAGCTCTTCCACCAGCACGAAGCGGCCCTTCGGGATCTTCGACAGCATGAAGTCGATATGCTGCTGCGTCATCTGGTCGAAGATCGCGGTACGCGCCGCCGCCGGCGTCACCGCGTTGACGAGGATGTCGTGCTGCGCGAGTTCCTTGCCGAGCGATTTCGTCAGCGCGATCAGGCCGGCCTTGGACGACGAATAGTGCGCCGCGTTGGGATTGCCTTCCTTGCCGGCGATCGAGGCGATGTTGACGATGCGGCCGTAGCCCTGCTTGAGCATCGCCGGCACGATCGCCTTGCAGCAGATGAAGGGACCGTCGAGGTTGATGCGCAGCACCTTGCGCCATTCCTCGAGATCGGTCTCCCACACGGTCTTGTTGATGCCGGCGATGCCGGCATTGTTGACGAGGATGTCGATCTTGCCGAACGCTTTCAGCGTCTCGTCGCGCGTCTTCTCCACCGCGGCCAGATCGGCGACGTCGACCTTGAATGCGGCCACTTCCGGGCCAATCTCCTTCGCGGTCTTCTCGGCCAGGGCGATGTCATGATCCCAGATCGCGACTTTGGCGCCGGAGGCGACAAAGCGCTCGGTGATCGCGCGCCCAAACCCCTGCGCGCCGCCGGTGACAACGGCACTGCGGCCGGTGAGATCGTATTCGTTCATGGTGTGCCTTCCCTAAGATTAGAGTGTCCAGCCGCCGTCGATGGCATGCGCGACGCCGGTGGTGAACGCGCTCTCGTCGCTGGCGAGATAGATGGCGAGTGCGGCGATCTCTTCGGCGGTGCCGAGCCGGCCCATCGGCTGGCGGGCGATGAACATCTCGCGCCCTTGCGGGCCTGCGGTGGCGGCGCGCTGCAGCATCGAGGGCGTCTCGACCGTACCGGGGCAGATGCAGTTGCAGCGGATGCCTTTGGAGATGAAGTCGGCCGCGACGGAGCGGGTGAGGGCTGCCACCGCAGCCTTCGTCGCGCCATAGACGTAACGGTTCGGTGCAGCCTTGAACACGCCGGCGGCGGAGGAGATGTTCACGATCGCCCCGCCGCCGGCGTCCAGCATGCCGGGCAGGAAGGCGCGGATCGTGCGGTGCATCGACTTCACATTGAGGTCGAAGGAGAAATCCCAGTCCTCGTCGGAGCAATCGAGCACCGTGCCATGATGGACGAAGCCGGCGGCATTGAGCAGGATATCGGTCTTGCCGGCGCGCTTGGCCATCGCCGTGACCGCAGCGGTGTCGCGCACGTCGAGCCGCGCCACCTCGGCGACGCCCTCCTGCTTGAGGAGCGCGAGCTTCTCCTCGTCGATATCGGTCGCGAACACGGTGGCGCCCTCGCGCGCAAAGGCGACCGCGCAGGCGCGGCCGATGCCCACGGCGGCCGCGGTGACGAATGCGCGCTTGCCCTTCAGGCGGTCTGACATGTCTTCTCCTTCGTCTGGCTCCGTCATTCCGGGGCGCGCGAAGCGTGAGCCCGGAATCCATTTGTCCGCTTGCGTATGTGGCGCAATGGATTCCGGGTTCGTCGCTTCGCGACGCCCCGGAATGACAGCACGTCAATGATTATCCCTGGCCACGCCGACCTTGCCGGCGATGTCGTGATAGCGGGTGGCGAGTTCGAGGCAGGCGCCGGTGGCCTGCTGGCCGACGGTCGCGCGGTAGAGCTCCTGCCACGGCGTCTGGTTCGCCGGATAGCGGAAGCCGCCATTCGCCTTCAAATCGGCATGCCGCTTCTTCACCTCGTCGTCCGAGATCAGGATGTTGGCCGTGCCCTTATTCAGGTCGATGCGCACCCGGTCGCCGGTCTTCAGGATCGCCAGCCCGCCATCGGCGGCGGCTTCCGGCGAGGCGTTGAGGATCGAGGGCGAGCCCGAGGTGCCGGACTGGCGTCCGTCGCCGATGCACGGCAGGGACAGGATGCCGCGTTTGATCAGCGCCGCCGGCGGCTGCATGTTCACGACTTCCGCACCGCCGGGATAGCCGATCGGACCGGCGCCACGGATGAACAGCATGCAATGCTCGTCGATCTCGAGCGCGGGATCGTCGATCCGCTTATGGTAATCCTCCGGTCCCTCGAACACGATGGCGCGGCCCTCGAAGGCGTTCGGGTCCTTGGGATTAATGAGATAGCGGTCGCGGAACTCCTTGGAGATCACGCTGGTCTTCATGATCGCGGAATCGAACAGATTGCCGCGCAGCACCAGGAAGCCTGCGTCCTTCACCAGCGGCTTGTCATAAGTCCAGATCACATCACCATCGGGCTGGGCCGCTTCCTTGCAGTTCTCGCCCATGCTGCGGCCGTTGACCGTCACCGCATCTTCATGGATGCGCTTGTGCGTCATCAATTCACGCACCACCGAAGGCACGCCGCCGGCGCGGTGATATTCCTCGCCCAGATAGAAGCCGGCCGGCTGCATGTTCACCAGCAGCGGCACGTCATGGCCATATTTCTGCCAGTCGTCGATCGACAATTCGACGCCGACATGGCGGGCAAGCGCATTGATATGGATCGGCGCGTTGGTCGAGCCGCCGATCGCCGAATTCACCACGATGCAGTTCTCGAACGCCTTGCGGGTGAGGATATCGGAGGGCTTCAGGTCCTCCCAGACCATCTCGACGGTGCGCTTTCCGGTCTCATAGGAGATCTGGCCGCGCTCGCGATAGGGGGCGGGGATCGCCGCGCAGCCCGGCAGCGACATGCCGAGCGCTTCGGCCAGCGAGTTCATGGTCGAGGCGGTGCCCATCGTGTTGCAATGGCCGACGGACGGCGCCGAGGAGGCGACGATGTTCATGAACTCCTCGTAGTCGATCTCGCCCGCGGCGAGTTGCTCACGCGCCTTCCAGACCACTGTGCCGGAACCGGAGCGCACGCCATTGTGCCAGCCGTTCAGCATCGGGCCGCCCGACAGCACGATCGCAGGCAGGTTGACGGTCGCCGCCGCCATCAGGCAGGCGGGCGTGGTCTTGTCGCAGCCGGTGGTCAGCACCACGCCATCGAGCGGATAGCCGAACAGCACTTCGACGAGGCCGAGATAGGCGAGGTTGCGGTCGAGCGCGGCGGTCGGCCGCTTTCCCGTCTCCTGGATCGGATGGGTCGGAAACTCCATCGCGATGCCGCCGGCTTCACGAATGCCCTCACGCACCCGGTGCGCGAGTTCAAGATGATGGCGATTACAGGGCGAGAGATCGTTGCCGGTCTGCGCAATGCCGATGATTGGTTTGCCGGACTGCAGTTCCTGCCGCGTCAGCCCATAATTAAGGTAGCGCTCGAGATAGAGCGCGGTCATGCCGGGGTTGTGCGGGTTGTTGAACCATTCGCTGGAGCGGAGCTTGCGCTTGGTGACTGGTGTAACAGGCTTGTTCATTGTTTCTCCCCGAGCGCAACAGCTCATGCTGCACTGCACTCAGCCTCGTTTCATTGACGCGACTTTATGCACGTCGATCGACTGTTCGCAATTGATTGAGCACGCGATATTCAACTTTGATCCAACGACATCGCGAAAAAATTCTGCTAAGAGGCAACCCAACTTGAAGAGCGGGCGGGGCCTTTATGGTCCTAACCGCCGCTAGAATCGGAGGGAATTGAATGGCGTCGGTGCAGATTAGCGACGTGCGCAAGTCGTTCGGTGGGTTTGAAGTCCTGCACGGCGTGACTGTTCCGATTGAGGACGGCGCGTTCGTGGTGTTGGTCGGCCCGTCCGGCTGCGGCAAGTCGACGTTGCTGCGCATGTTGGCGGGGCTGGAGAACATCACCTCCGGGACGATCTCGATCGGCAATCGCGTGGTGAACAACGTGCAGCCGAAAGAGCGCGACATCGCGATGGTGTTCCAGAACTACGCGCTATACCCGCATATGACCGTTGCCCAAAATATGGGCTTCTCATTGAAATTGAGGAACGCGAACCAGCAGGACATTTCCTCCCGGGTCAAGAAGGCTGCCGAAATCCTCGCATTGTCGCCGCTCCTGGAGCGCTATCCCCGTCAATTGTCGGGTGGTCAGCGCCAGCGCGTCGCAATGGGGCGCGCCATCGTCCGCGATCCCCAGGTGTTCCTGTTCGACGAGCCGCTGTCCAACCTCGACGCCAAGCTGCGCGTCGCCATGCGCACCGAGATCAAGGAACTGCACCAGCGGCTGAAAACCACGACGGTCTACGTCACCCACGACCAGATCGAGGCGATGACCATGGCCGACAAGATCGTCGTCATGCATGACGGCATCGTCGAGCAGATGGGATCGCCGCTCGAGCTCTATGACAAGCCCGACAACCAGTTCGTCGCAGGTTTCATCGGCTCGCCGGCAATGAATTTCCTGAACGGGCACCTGAAATCCAACGGGCAGATTTACGTCGAGACCGAGAATGGCGCCAGATTGCCGGTGGCGACGGCGCCTACCGCCTCCGATGGGCTTCCGGTCGTCTACGGCATCCGGCCCGAACATCTCGAACTCGCCAGCGACGGCATCGAGGCCGAGGTCGTCGTCGTCGAGCCAACCGGCTCGGAAACGCAGATCGTGTCGCGCATCGGCACGCAGGACATCATTGCGGTGTTCCGCGAGCGACATGACGTCAAGCCTGGCGAGCGCATCCATTTGCGGCCGCGCGCGTCGGCCGCTCATCTGTTCGACAAGGACACCGGCCACCGCCTCTAGGCGGCCGGATTAACAAGCCCAAACAAGACCATAAAATTAAGTAAGTAAGGGAGAAGACTTGAAATGAATAAGTTTACCACCGATCGCCGCTCGCTGCTCAAGGGCGGCGCGGGCCTTTTGGCTGCCGCAGCGACGATGTCGGGCGACGAGCTCTTGGGCTATGCGAAGGCCTGGGCGCAGACTTCGCCGTGGAAGCCGGAGCCGGGGGCGAAGATCAATCTGTTGCGCTGGAAGCGCTTCGTCGAAGCCGAAGACGTCGCCTTCATGAAGATCGTCGACGCCTTCCAGAAGGCCAACAACGTCACCATCAACGTCTCCAACGAATCCTACGACGACATCCAGCCCAAGGCGTCGGTTGCCGCCAACACCGGGCAGGGCCTCGACATGGTCTGGGGTCTCTACTCGCTGCCGTTCCTGTTCCCGAGCAAATGCGTCGACGTCACCGACGTCGCCGACTATCTCGGCCAGAAGTGCGGCGGCTGGACCGACTCCGGCAAGGCCTATGGCATGCTCAACGGCAAATGGATCGGCATTCCCGTTGCCGCCACTGGCGGCCTCGTCAACTACCGCGTTGCCGCGGCCGAGAAGGCTGGCCATAAGGAATTCCCGAAGGATCTCGCCGGCTTCGCCGACCTCGTGAAGGGCATGAACAAGAACGGCACGCCTGCCGGCATGGCGCTGGGCCATGCTTCCGGTGACGCCAACGGCTGGCTGCACTGGGCGCTCTGGGCCCATGGCGGCAAGATGATCGACAAGAACAACAAGGTCGTCATCAACTCACCGGAGACCGCGAAGTCGCTCGAATACGTCAAGGGCCTCTACGAGAACTTCGTGCCGGGCACGGCATCGTGGAACGACAGCTCCAACAACAAGGCGTTCCTCGCTGGCCAGCTTCACCTCACCACAAACGGCATCTCGATCTATGTGACGGCGAAGAAGGAGAATCCGCAGATCGCGGAGGATATGAATCACGCGCATCTGCCGCCCGGCATCGACGGCAAGACGCGCGAGCTGCATCTCGGCTTCCCGATCCTGATCTTCACCTTCTCGAAGTACCCGCAGACCTGCAAGGCGTTCACCGCCTTCATGCTGGAGCCGGACCAGTTCAATCCCTGGATCGAAGCGGCGCAGGGTTATCTGTCCCACTTCCTCCTCGGCTACGACAAGAATCCGGTCTGGACCGCCGATCCCAAGACGACGCCTTACCGCAGCGTCGCGCAGAGCGCGTCGACGCCGGCCGGCGAGGCGCAGATGAGCGAGAACGCGGCGGCGGCGATCGCCGACTTCGTGCTCGTCGACATGTACGCGAACTACTGCACCGGACGCGAGGATACGAAGACCGCGATGGCTTCGGCCGAACGCGCGGCCAAGCGCATCTTCCGCTAAGCGAACGGCCGGCGCAGACCATCGCGCCGGCCCAGGTTTGAAGGTGATCGGGGCGACGCTCGGCCGTGGGGGCACGGGCCGGGCGTTGCCTTCGATTAGGAGTTGGAGACGGAATGAGTACTGTCCAGACATCGATGCCGGTACAGGCCGCCGCAGCCGGCGAGCCGTCACTTTGGTCGAGGCTGCGCACGAGCCGCAACTGGGCGGCGCTTTGGTTCATGCTGCCGGCCGCGGCCTTCCTGATCCTGTTCCTGGCCTATCCGCTTGGCCTTGGTATCTGGATGAGCTTCACGGACGAGCGCATCGGCCGTGAGGGCGTCTTCATCGGCCTTGAGAACTATCAATGGCTGTGGGACGACGCGATCTTCTGGCTGTCGGTCTTCAACACGATCCTCTACACGCTGGTCGCCAGCATCATCAAATTCGCGATCGGCCTTTATCTCGCGCTGCTCTTGAACCGGCACATGCCGTTCAAGGCAATGATCCGCTCGATCGTGCTGATTCCCTTCATCGTGCCGACGGTGCTGTCGGCGATCGCATTCTGGTGGATCTATGACGCCCAGTTCTCGATCATCTCGTGGTCGCTGATCAAGCTCGGCCTGATCGAGCACAACATCAACTTCCTCGGCGACAGCAACTGGGCCCGCGGCAGCGTCATCTTCGCCAATGTCTGGCGCGGCGTTCCCTTCGTGGCGATCACACTATTGGCCGGCCTGCAGACGGTCTCGCCCTCGCTCTACGAGGCGGCGACGCTCGACGGCGCCACCAACTGGCAGCGCTTCCGCTACATCACCTATCCGCTGCTGACGCCGATCATCGCCGTGGTGATGACGTTCTCAGTGCTATTCACCTTCACCGACTTCCAGCTCATCTGGGCTCTGACCCGCGGCGGCCCGGTCAACGCGACCCATCTGATGGCGACGCTGAGCTATCAGCGCGGCATCATCTCCGGACGGCTCGGCGAGGGCGCGGCGATTGCGACCGCGATGATCCCGTTCCTGCTCGCCGCGATCGCGATCTCCTGGTTCGGCATGCAGCGCCGCAAGTGGCAGCAAGGATCGAACAATGACTGATTCAGCCCTGCATTCGAAAGCACCGGCGCCGGCCGCGACCGACGACTCCGAGGGCATGAGCTATCTGGAGTCGCTGCCACGCCGCCTGATCACGCTCTATCTGCCGCTGTTCATCATCCTCGTGGTGCTTCTGTTCCCGTTCTACTGGATGGTGCTGACGTCGATCAAACCGGACGAGCAGTTGATCGACATGGAGAAGTTCAACCCGTTCTGGGTTGTCCATCCGACCTTCAAGCACATCAGCAAGCTCCTGTTCGAGACGCAGTATCCGAGGTGGCTCTGGAACACGATGTATGTGGCCGTTGGAGCCACCTTCCTGTCGATCGCGGCCAGCGTGCTGGCGGCCTATGCGATCACGCGGCTGCGGTTCAAGGGCGCCGACACCGTCGGCATCCTGATCTTCTTCGCCTATCTGGTGCCGCCGTCGATCCTGTTCATCCCGCTGGCCTCGGTGATCCAGGCCTACGGCCTGTTCGACTCGCCGCTGTCGCTGATCCTGGTCTATCCGACCTTGCTCATTCCGTTCTCGACCTGGCTCTTGATGGGATACTTCAAGACCATCCCCTATGAGCTCGAGGAATGCGCGCTGATCGACGGCGCCTCGCGCTGGCAGATTCTGGTCAAGATCATCGTGCCCTTGGCAATCCCCGGCCTGATCTCGGCCTTCATCTTCTCGTTCACGCTGTGCTGGAACGAGTTCATCTATGCGCTGACCTTCCTGCAATCGACGCCGAACAAGACAGTGCCGGTCGCGATCGTCAACGAGTTCGTCGACGGCGACATCTACAAATGGGGATCGCTGATGGCGGGCGCGCTGGTCGGCTCACTGCCGCTCGTGATCCTTTACGCCTTCTTCGTCGAGCATTATGTGTCGGCCATGACGGGAGCCGTGAAGGAATAGCGCGAGAGGCCCGTTTCCGGAGTATGGTGATTTCAGATCGGAGCGACGGTGGCAGTTCTCCCTCTCCCCGTTCTTACGGGGAGAGGGTAGGGGTGAGGGGTTCTGCCCGCGAATATGGTGACAGATGTATTTGCGGAGGCTCCCCCTCACCCGGAATTCAAGCTGGGCTTGAATTCCGACCTCTCCCCGCAAGCGGGGCGAGGTGCAGCGGAGTCCGCCTCTCGCATCGTAGTGCAATCGCCACGCACTAGTTGTTCATCGCAGTGATTTTGACGTTTTGATACCGAGCCATTCGAGGATCGGCAAGTTTTCGGGTGGCAGGAGAATCTCGATGCTTCGGGGAACGCCGGGCTGACGGCGAATGAAGCCGTTTCGTTCGAGGGTGACG